>CAIYWM010000995.1 GCA_903929895.1 uncultured Alphaproteobacteria bacterium | reverse complement strand
CTGAGACGCGGGATGAAGCGCTCGCCCATCAGCCCGTGCTGCGCATAGCGGCCGTTCGAATTGAAGCCGAACCCGACCACCGGCTTGCCGTCGACCATTGCGTCGGTGACCACCGCCACGACCGAGGCGGTCATCTGGCTGAAGTCGATATAGGCGTTGGCGATGTTGGAGCGGATGGGCGAGACGATGTCGCGGATGGCGACGATGCGCATGTGTGTGTCCTTCAGGCGTAGACGTTGCGGCGGTTCTGGCGGAACAGCAGCCACCACGCGACCGCGCCGTTCAGCAGATTCCAGGCGATGCCGTTGATGAAGGCCGCGCGATACGAGCCGGTCATGTCGAACAGCACGCCGCCCATCCAGCCGCCCAGCGCCATGCCGATCAGCGTCGAGGAGATGGCGAGGCCGACCCGGAAGCCCGCCTCCTTGGGCGGGAAGTATTCGCGCACGATGATGGCGTAGGACGGCACGATGCCGCCCTGGAAGAGGCCGAACATCGCTGAGGCGAGGTACAGCGAGGTCACGGAGTCGTCGATGAGATAAAAGACCAGTGCCACGCATTGCAAGGTCGAGCCCAGCAGCAGCGTCTTCACGCCGCCGACCCGGTCGGCGATCCATCCCGAGGCGATGCGGCTCACGATGCCGAAGCCCAGCATCAGCGACAGCATCTCGGCGCCGCGGGCCATGCCGTAGCCGAGGTCGGAGCAGTAGGCGACGATATGGACCTGCGGCATCGACATGGCGACGCAGCAGCCGATGCCGGCCACGATCAGCACCGCCTGCAGGGCGTTGGGCGAGAGGCCGAGCGAGCGTGGTGAATGGACCGCGGCACCGGCTGTCCCTGGGGTGCCCGTCATCTGCTCCTGCGGCGGCTTGCGGCGCAAGGTCAGCGCCAGCGGGATCATGGCTGCGAAGCACAGGGTGCCGGCCGCCCAATAGGTGACCCGCCAGCCATGATCGTGGATCAGCATCTGGATGATCGTCGGCCATATCGCGCCGGCGAGATAGTTGCCGGAGGCGGCGATGGCCACGGCGATGCCACGCCGCCGGTCGAACCAGTGCGAGATGTCGGCGACCAGGGGCGCGAAGGTCGCGGCCGAGCTGAAGCCGATCAGCACCTGGATCGCGGCGAACAGGGGCAGCGCAGTCGCAAGCGGCGCCAGCGCGAAACCGAGGGCCAGGCCCGTCGCGCTCAGGATGGCCGTCAGGACGATGCCGCGCTTGTCGACCAGCTTGCCCCAGGTGACGCCGCCGGCGAAGAAGCCCAGCGTGTTCATTGTGTAGGCGAAGGAGATGTCGGCGCGGGTGATGCCGAGATCCTGCTGGATCGACGGCAACGCCACGACGAGGCACCACATGCCGATGCCGCCGACCGTGCTCAGCGTCACGCTGGCGGCAAGACGCCACCACGCATAGTTCGACTCGACTCCAGACATGATCAGCCGCCGATCGCGCCCTGCGTGTTGACGTAGAGCGCGTAGAGCGAGTGGCTGGCCGCCATGAACAGGCGGTTGCGGTGGCGCCCGCCGAAGCAGAGGTTGGCGCAGCGCTCGGGCAGGTCGATGTGCCCGATCGGCTTGCCCGCCGAATTGAAGATGCGCACGCCGTCGAGATCGGCCGAGCCCATGCCCCAGCCGCACCACAGGTTGCCGTCGACATCGACGCGGAACCCGTCGGGCGAGCCGCCCGGCCCGGCATCGACCAGCACCGAGCCCTTGCCCAGGGTCGTGCCGTCGGTCGACACGTCGTAGGACAGGATCGTGCGATGCGGCTCGGCGCGCGAGGCCACGACATAGAGCTTCTTCTCGTCGGGCGAGAAGGCCAGGCCGTTGGGGCCGGGAATGTCATCGGCCATCACGGCGAGCTTCCCGGTCGTCGGATCGAGGCGATAGACGGCGGGGCGGTTTTCGCTCTCTTCCTTGTGGCCTTCGTAGTAGCCTAGGATGCCGAAGGTCGGATCGGTGAACCAGATCGAGCCGTCGGACTTCACCACCACGTCGTTGGGCGAGTTGAGCGGCTTGCCGTCGTAGGAATCGGCCAGCACCGTGATGGCGCCGTCATACTCGAAGCGCACCACGCGGCGGGCGTCGTGCTCGCAGGCGATCAGCCGGCCGCGCCGGTCGCGCGTATGGCCGTTGGCGTTGTTCGAGGGCTTGCGGAAGATCGAAACGTTGCCCGTCTCCTCGTCCCAGCGCAGCACGCGGTTGTTGGGAATGTCGCTCCACAGCAGATAGCGCCCGTCGCCGAACCAGACCGGGCCTTCCGACCAGCGGCAGCCCGTATAGAGCCGCTCGACCGAGGCCAGCACCAGCCGGTACTGGTTGAACGACGGGTCGAGCACGCGCACGGCCGGATCCGGATAGCGCTCGCTGGGCTGCCACATCTTGGTTTCCTCGCCTCGTTTTGCGGCGCCTGAGCCGGGCGCCAACTTTCGCGCGAGAATGCCCGTCCGGCATCACGCGGTCGAGAGCCAACGACCGGGCCGTCGGGGACGGGGTTCCGGGGAGCGGCTTTCCGCCCGCCAGACCCGCGAAGAAATCGCGGGAACGGCCAACCGGGGCTGTGATATACCGCCGAACATGCTCGCTGCCGAAGGCGGGCCAATGCTGCAAGTCGCATGGGATGGTTGTGATGAAGCCGAAGTTTGTGACCATTGACCGGCACCCTGGCCGCTCCACCCAGACCATCGGGGTAGCCCGCGCGCTTGGCACCGATCCGGATCTCATCCACGAGCCGTCGGTCGGCGTCGTCGGCACCAAGGGCGACAGCCAGTGCTATCTCGGCGTGATGTCCAAGGTCGAGGCGATCCACGCCCAGCTCAAGGCCCGCATTGGCACCGGCGCGAACCAGCTCAAGATGCGGCTGGTCCAGCCGGAATACACGATCGCCACGTCGGACGGCATCCGCAACGGCACGCGCGAGATGCGCTATTCGCTGATCGGCCGCGAGGTCACCCAGGACGCTCTGTGCGAGCATCTGAGCGCCACCGGCCTCGCCGGCACGATCGCGGTCGTCGCCTGCGACAAGCCGCCGGTCGGCACGCTCTCGGCCCTGCTCGAGCACAACCTGCCCTCGCTCATCATGTCGGACGGCCCGATCCATCCGGGCAAGGATCCGAACACCGGCGAGGCGCTCGACATCGTGAGCGCCTACCAGGTCGCCGGCCATCCCGATCCCGAATACCGTCACCATATCGCCTGCCATGCCTGCCCGGGCTACGGCAGCTGCGGCGGCATGTTCACCTACAACACCATGCAGACCTTCATCGGCGTGGTCGGCATGCAGCCGCTGCACATGGTGGCGCCGCCGTCCGACGATCCGCGCCGCACCGGCGAATTCGCCGCCGAACTGGTCGACCTGCTGGCCAACCTGATCGCCAAGGACCTGAAGCCGCGCGACATCGTCGTGCGCGATTCGATCCGCAACGCGGTGATCGTGTCGATGGCCATCGGCGGCTCGACCAACGTCGTGCTGCACGCCCCGGAGATCGCCCGCGCCGCCGGCTTCGCCGACTTCTGGAAGGACGTCATGACGCCGGAGGAGTTCAACTACCTCTCGCAGCATGTCGTGCCGGTGCTCACCGACGCGCGGCCCTACGGCAAGTACTCGATGGTCGACATCGCCGAAGTCGGCGGCGTGCAGGTGATCGTGCGCGAGCTGCTCGAGGCCGGCCTGCTGAACGGCAACGTGCTGACCTGCACCGGCGAGACGCTGGCCCAGCAGGTCGAGCGTCTCGGTTCCAAGAAGGCCGACGGCCGCGTCATCTATCCGGTCGAGAAGCCCTACAAGCCGACCGGCGGCCTGCGCATGCTGGGCGGCAATCTCTCGCCCGACTTCTCCGCGATCCTGAAGCTCGCAGGCGTCGAAGGCGGCCTCGAGGACAACCTGTTCCGCGGCCGTGCCCGCGTGTTCGAGGGCGAGCAGGGCCTGCTCAAGGCGCTCGACGAGACGCCGGAGACTTTCCAGAACCACGACATGATCATCGTGCGTTACGAGGGGCCGAGCGGCGCGCCCGGTATGCCGGAGATGCTCGATCCGACCTCGCGCATCACGACGCTCTGCCGCGAGCGCAACATCGTCGTCGCCCTGATGACCGATGCCCGCTTCTCGGGCGGTTCGGTCGGCCTCGTCATCGGCCATGTCGGGCCCGAGGCAGCGCTGGGCGGCCCGATCGCGCTGGTCGAGGATGGCGACGAGATCGTGGCCGACCTCAACGTCAACGAGCTGAACTGCACCGCGTTGAAGGATCCTGCCGTGTTCGCCAAGCGTAAGGCGGCGTGGGAGAAGGCGGTCGCCGACAATGGCGGCATCCACCCCAACTGCGGCATCGCCGACACGCGCCTGCTCCATCGCGCCCGCACCAGCGCGGTGCCGGCGACGCGCGGCGGCGGCCTGCATCCCACCCGCGAGGTCTGGGTGCGTGCGCCGCGCAAGGCCGAGCGCCAGGATTTCAAGCTGCGCAACAAGCACCGCCCGGCGTTCGACAAGAGCTTCTGACAGGTGCTTTGAAAATGGACCCGTCGTCTCCGCTTCGCCTCGCT
>CAIYWM010000994.1 GCA_903929895.1 uncultured Alphaproteobacteria bacterium | reverse complement strand
GTGCGGCGGATCGACCTTCCCGCCTGGGATGTGTCGTTCTGGCGCTCCGCCCTTCTCGTCATCACCATGTAGCCGCTGCTCATCTGGCAGCGCCGGCAAATCCTGATCGACGTGCGCAACGGCGGTCCCGCCCTGTTACTCAGCGCCGTGCTGCTCGCGGGAAGCTTCGTGAGTTTCATCCTGGCGCTTGGCCTCGCGCCGGTCGCCAACGTGCTGATCATGTTCGGCGCCACGCCCTTCATCACCGCCCTCGCGGCCCGCATCTTCCTGGGCGAGCCTCTGCATGGTCACACCGTCCTCGCCATGGCGGTGGCCGTCGTCGGCCTGGCGATCAGCGTGGCCGGGTCCCTGCAGCCCGGTGCCCTCGCCGGCATGGCCGTCGCCCTCATCGTCGTTCTGTGCATGAGCGGCAACTACGTGGTGGTCCGCCATCGGCGTGACATCGGCATGACCCCCTCGATCTGGCTGGCCGGCGTCATTTCAGGCCTGGTTGCCCTGCCCTTCGCACATCCCGATAACGTTACCTGGGACCAGCTACCGTGGCTCTTCGCGCTCAGCCCAGGGCAACTCGCGGTCGGCCTGCTCCTCTACATGGCGAGCCTGAAGCGCATTCCGGCCGCCCAGGCCTCGTTGCTCGGCCTGCTCGAACTTGTCCTGGGTCCGGTCTGGGTGTGGCTGTTCGATGGCGAAAAGCCGGACGATCTCACCTTGTTTGGCGGCGTTATCGTGATCTCGGCGGCGGCGGCCAATGTGTGGCTGGATTCGCGGCGATCCACTGGCTAAGAACCGGACATGACCCAGAATACCAAGGGCCCGCTGTCGGGCGTTCTCGTGATCGATCTCTCCCGCATCCTGGCGGGCCCCTACTGCACCCTTCTGATGGCCGAAATGGGCGCCCGGGTGATCAAGGTCGAGCCGCCCAAGGGCGGCGACGACGCCCGCGCCTACGGTCCGTTCGTGAACGGCAAGTCGACCTATTTCGCGTCGGTCAACCGCGGCAAGGAGAGCATCGCGCTCGACCTCAAGGCCGACGGCGACCGCAAGATCTTCGAGAAGCTGCTCGAGAAGGCCGACGTGGTGGTCGAGAACTTCCGCCCCGGCACGATGGAGAAGCTGGGCTACGGCTGGGAGACGCTGCACGCCAAGTTCCCGCAGCTGATCTACGCCTCCGCCTCGGGCTTCGGCCACACCGGCCCGAACTCCAAGGACCCCGCCTACGACATGGTCATGCAGGGCCAGGGCGGCATCATGAGCATCACCGGCAACGAGGGGCAGCCGCCGAGCCGCGTCGGCATGTCGATCGGCGACATCGGCGCCGGCCTCTACACGGCCGTTGCCGTGAACGCCGCGCTCGTCCACCGGCTCAAGACCGGCGAGTCGACCAAGGTCGACATCGCGATGTTCGACTGCCAGCTCGCGCTGCTCGAGAACGCGATCATGCGTTACACGGTCGAGAAGGAAATCCCCGGTCCGCTCGGCGCGCGCCATCCGACCATCACCCCGTTCGAAGCCTTCGCCACAGCCGACGGCTCGATGATCATCGCCGCCGGCAACGACGGCCTGTTCATCAAGATGTGCGAGGCGCTGGGCCGTTCCGACATGGCGACCGATCCGGCGTACAAGTCGAACGCGCTGCGGCAGAAGAGCCAGCAGAAGCTGAAGCAGGAAATCGAGTCGGTGCTCAAGACCAACACCACCGATCACTGGATCGCCGTCGTGTCCAAGGGCGGCGTGCCCTGCGGCCCGATCAACAACATCGCGCAAGCCATCGAGCATCCGCAGGTTGCCGCTCGCAACATGCTGGTCGACGTGCCGGACGGCAGCGGCGGCATGCTGAAGCTGGCGGGCAATCCCCTCAAGATGTCGGCCTTCCCCGATCCGGCGACACGGCCGGCCGCGCCCGACCTCGACGGCGACCGCGACGCGATCCTCTCCTATCTGGGCGGTTGACCCGGTGAGGCTGTTGCTCCGGCTCGCCGCCTTTCTGGGAAAGTTCCTGGTCGGCACGGCGCTGGCGCTCGCGGTCTTCCTCGCCGGCACCTACTTCCATGTGCGCGGCGCGCTGCCCAGTTACAGCGGCACGATGGACGTGGCCGGCCTGAAGGCCCCGGTCGAGATCCTGCGGGACAAGAACGCGGTCCCGCACATCATCGCGGGCTCGATCGAGGATGCCTCCTTCGCCCTGGGGTACGTCCACGCCCAGGATCGCTTCTGGCAGATGGAACTGATGCGCCGTATCGGCCAGGGACGGCTGGCCGAACTCGTGCCGCCACGCCTGATCGGCAGCGGCCTTGTCGACAGCGACCGCACCATGCGCGGCCTGGGCGTCTACCGCCGCGCCTCGGAGAGCGTGAATGCCCTCTCGCCTGCCATGCGCGCGCGACTCGATGCCTACGCCGCGGGGGTCAATGCATGGATCTCCCACGACGATCAGCAGTTCGGGCTGGAACTCACGCTGATCAAGCTCCTGTCCGCCGGCCGCTACCGGCCTGATCCCTGGCGTCCGGCCGATTCGCTGGTGTGGGCCAAGCTCATGGCACTCGGCCTCGACGGAAACTGGCGGGCGGAGCTGTTGCGCCTGCGGCTGTCGCAGAAGATCGGCGAGGACGGCGTCAAGTTCCTGATCGAGCCGTCCGGCGACAGCAAGGACTCGACCCTGTCGATGGTCATGGCCGCCGTGAAGGACATCGATCTCGACCGCATTTTCCACGGCACCGACAACGATGTGACGCGCAAGCGGGAAGCCTCCAACGAGTGGGTGCTCTCGGGCGCTCACGCCGTGTCCGGGCGGCCGCTCCTCGCCAACGACCCGCATCTCGGCTTCTCCTTTCCCGGCGTCTGGTACCTCGCCCGCCTGGTCGGACCGGGCTTCGACATCCGCGGCGCCACCGCGCCCGGGTCGCCGGCCGTCGTCCTGGGCCACAACGGAACCATTGGCTGGGGATTCACGACCACCAACCTGGACAGCCAGGATGTGTTCGTCGAACGGGTCGATCCGACCGACCCCAACCGCTACATCACGCCCGACGGCGCCCGCCCCTTCGTCGTCCGCGACGAGACCATCAAGGTCGCCTGGGGCGACCCGGTCACGATGAGGGTGCGCGAGACGCGGCACGGTCCGGTGATCGACGACTTCGTCCGCCGCGGCGATAACCTCACGCCGCAGGGACATGTGCTGGCCCTGCAGGCGACCGCACTGGACGGTGCCGACACCTCGGCGGAGGGCTTTGCCCGCGTCGGCTCGGCGCAGAACTGGGACGAGTTCCTCGCGGCCGCCCGGCGCATCGTGTCGCCGATGCAGAACATGGTCTATGCCGACACATCGGGGAACATCGGCCTGATCTCGCCGGCACGCGTGCCCATCCGGCGCAAGGGCGATGGATCGATGCCGGTCCCGGGCTGGACGTCCGAGTTTGATTGGGCAGGCTTCGTTCCGTTCGAAGAGCTGCCCCGCGTCTACAATCCGGTCGGCGGCGTGATCGTCAACGCCAACGCCCGTTTGGTACCCACCGACTATCGCCACTTCATCAGCCGGGACTGGGCCGAGCCCTACCGCCAGCGCCGCGCCGCCCAGCTCCTGGGTGAGGTCGAGCGTCATCCGGTCTACGGCATGATCGTCATGCAGGCCGACAATCTCACGCTCGATGCCGCCGAGATGCTGCCCTACCTGTTGAAGGGCGCACCGCGCAACGCCCGCGCCGCACAGGCGCGCGACCTGCTGAGCCGCTGGAACATGTTCATGCTGGCGAGCCGGCCCGAGCCGCTGATCTACGACGCCTGGATCACCGAGCTGCAGCGCGGACTGCTGGCCGACGAGCTGGGCGAGGACCTGTTCAATTCGATCGCCGTGCCGAACGTACCCTTGATGGTCCGTATCCTGCGCGACAAGCCGGGCTGGTGCGACGATGGCGGCACCAAGGCGACCGAGAGCTGCGAGACCGCCATCGCGCTGGCGCTCGACCGGGCACTCGACTGGATCTCGCGGCGTCAGGGTCCCGACATGACCAAATGGGAATGGGGACGCGAACACCATGCCGTGCATCGCCATCCACTGTTCGACGGCGTTCCGCTGCTTCGCAACATCGCGTCGGCGCGCTACCCCGCGGACGGAGGCAACCAGACGCTGAACCGCGCCGCCCCTTCCTTCAGGGGAAACCGGCCGTTCGATGCCGTGCACGGCGCTGGCTATCGCGGCATCTACGATTTCAGCGATCTGGAGAACAGTCGCTTCGCGACGCCGCTCGGCCAATCCGGCAACATGCTCTCGCCGTGGGCCCGCAACTTCGTCGACCGCTGGCAGAACCTCGCCTACATCAACATCGGCGGCACCCGCGCCGAGACCGCGCGCAGCGCCGTCGGCACGATCACGCTCAACCCGCCAGCACGCTGACGGTCAGGCTTCGAGCGTGGGTGTCCGCCGCACCAGGAGCTTGTCGATGCGCCGTCCGTCCATGTCGACAATCTCGAAGGTCCAGCCTTCGTAGTCGAATTGCTCGCCGGCCACCGGCAGATGGCCGAGCTGGGCCAGGGCAAAGCCCGCGATCGTGTGAAACCTGGTGCTGACCGGCAGCTTGCTGACCTGAAGCCGGTCCAGCGTCGCATGGACGGGCGCCATCCCGTCGATCAGCAGCGAGCCGTCCTCGCGCCCGACCACGTCGGGATGCTCGCCCAGCGCCTCCGGCAGGTCTCCCGCCAGGGCCTCCAGCAAGTCGGCCTGGGTGACGATGCCTTCGATGCCGCCATACTCGTCGACCACCACGGCCAGCCGCACCGGGGCCTTCTTGAACTGCTCCAGCACCTTGAAGATGGGCATGGCCTCATGAACCATCAGGGGCGTCGCGACGATGGCGGCAGGATCGAGCGGACCACCGCGCAGAACCTGGTTCAGCAGTTCCGTCTTGGTGACCGCGCCCAGCAGGTTGTCGATGCTTCCAAGTCCCACAAGAAGCTGCTCGTAGGGGCTCTCCAGGACCGTCCGCACGATCTCGTCGCGATCATCCTTGGCGTCGACCCAGTCGAGCTCCGTGCGCGGCGTCATGATCTCACCGATGCGGCGATTGCCGATCTCGAGCGTCCGCACCATGACTTCTTCCTGGGCGTCCTGCAGGAGCCCGGCATCCTGGCTGGCCTCGACCAGCAACTTGAGTTCGCCGGGCGAATGCAGGGACTCCTCGCCGGTTCCCGGCCGCAGGCCGAACAGCCTCAGCACGAGGTTGCCCATGCCGTTCAGCACCAGGATCGCCGGGCTGAGCACCCAGCGGAACAGGCTGAGCGGCCGCACCACCCAGAGCGCAGTCCCTTCGCTGCGCTGGAGCGCCAGGCTCTTGGGGGCGAGTTCGCCCAGCACGATGTGCAGCGCCGTGATCAGGACGAAGGAGATGCCGACGGCGATAGCGTAGGCGCTGATGCCTCCCGTGGCACCCCAGACCTCGGCCAGCGGCGCTTCGATGAGATGCGCGATCGCCGGCTCGCCGATCCAGCCGAGTGCCAGCGACGAGATGGTAATGCCCAGCTGCGTGGCGGCGAGGTTGGAGTCGAGATGGTCGAGGGCGCGCACCAGCGCCGCGGCGTTCATCCGGCCCGAGGCGGCCAGTTCGATCACCCTGCTTCGGCGAACGGCCACCAGCGAGAATTCGGCAGCCACGAAGAATCCATTGGCAACGACCAGCACCAGGACCGCCAGCAAACCGCCCGCTCCGGACATGCCCTTCTCCCTTTAGCGCGGCTTGTCGCCGGCCAGCGTGATCCGGTGCATGACGCGCCGGTAGCCGTGATAGTCGTTGATCGGATTGTGCATGGCGCAGCGATTGTCCCAGAAGGCCAGCGAGCCGGCCTCCCAGCGGAAGCGGCATGTGAACTCAGGCCGCGTCTGGTGCTCCCACAGGAAGCGCAGCAGCGGCAGGCTCTCCTTCTCCGTCCAGCCCTTGATGTGCGCGGTGTGGGCGTCGGACGTATAGAGCGCCTTGCGGCCAGTCTCCGGGTGGGTCCGCACGATCGGATGCTCCGCCGTCATGACCTTGAGCTCGGCGCCCGCGGCCTTCATGCGGTCCTCGCGGGTCTTGGTGACATCAGCCTTGGCCGAGGAACTGACTCCGATCAATCCGTCGAGCGTCGCCTTCAGCCCGTCCGACAGCGCCTCGTAGGCCAGGTACTGGTTGGCGAACATCGTGTCGCCACCGAACGGCGGCACCTCGCGCGCCAGCAGCATGCTGCCCATCGGCGGGATCGGCAGGTACGTCGTGTCGGAATGCCAGATGCCGCCGAAATTGTTGCGCTCGTGCTCGAGCTTTACCACCGGCGTGATCATCGGCGATTCCGGCAATCCCTTGAGCTGCGGATACTCGACCGGTTCGCCGAACTTCCGCGCGAAGGCGAGCTGCTGCAGCGGGGTCACCGTCTGGTCGCGCAGGAAGATCACGAGATGGTCGAGCAGCGCCTGGCGCATCTCCGCCACGATCTCGGCGTCGAGATCCTGCGCCATGTCGACGCCGTGGATCTCCGCGCCCAGAGCACCGGCGACCGGTCTGACTTCGATGTGGCGATAGTTCCGCATGTCTACCTCTTGGCCCAGGAGGGCGTGGACTTCGCCATGAAATGCCGGATGCCCTCGGCCGCCTCCGGTTGACGCAGCAGCCCGACCAGATTCGCCGCCGCCTCGTCGAGCACGTCGAGATCATCCTTCTTCGCGCAGGACAGCACCAGCCGCTTGGCCACGGCCAGCGCCTTCGGCTCCATCCTCAGAATGTCCTCCAGTAGATTCTTCAGCGTCGCCTCGACCTCGGCGCCGGTCGCGCAGAGATGGCGTCCGATCCCGAGCCGGTAGGCCTCGGCAGCATCGATGATGCGACCGGTCACGGCTAGGTCGCGCACCGGCCCCTCTCCGAGCCGCCGAACCAGGAACGGGATGATCTGCGAAGGGATGAAGCCCACCCGGGGTTCGGGAATGCCGAACCGGGCGTCATCGCGCAGGATCACGACGTCGGAGCAGCACGCCATGCCGAAGCCCGCCCCAACCGCCGACCCCTCGACGACGGCGATGGTGGCTTGCGGCAGGGCCTCGAGGGCCAGCAGCGCATTGCCGAACTGCCGATATGTGGGAAGCAGCGGGTCCGTGCCGCCCGGCGGCACGGGCGGAAGGTCGGCCATCGTGTCGAGATCGCCCCCGGCGCAGAAGTGCCCGCCCGCGCCCCGAAGGACCAGCACCCGGCAGGCCGCGTCGTTGCCGATGCCGACGAAGGCGTCCTCCAGTTCCAGCATCATGCGGTGCGTCAGCGCATTGCGCCGCTGCGGCCGGTTCAGGGTCAGCAAGGTGACAGCGCCCTGGCGGTCGATCTCGAGGAACTCGTAGTCCGTCATGGGCAAAGTCTTAGCGAGCGACTATCGTGGCAACAAGATGATGCGCTTCGCGGTTCCGCTGCTCGCGGCTCTCCTTTTCCTGACCAACGCGGCCCGCGCCGACGACTGGGCCACGGTCCAGACGCCCGCACCCGGCCCAACCCAATCGATCGGCTTCTATACTGCGGGCTGCCTCCAGGGGGCGCAGGCGCTGCCGCTGGAGGGGCCAGGCTACGAGGCCATCCGGGTCAGCCGCAATCGCTATTGGGGCCAGCCGGTCACGATCGAGTTCATCAAGACCCTGTCCGAGAAGATCAGGGCCGCCGGCCAGGCCCATCTCTACATCGGCGACATCGGCCAGCCGCGCGGCGGTCCCGCCCCGTCGGGCCACGCCAGCCACCAGATCGGGCTCGACGCCGACATCTGGTTCGAGCGTCAGCCCGGGGCACGCCGCGCGCCGGCCGACCGCGAAAATCCGCGCCTTCGTTCGCTGGTGAAGGCCGACGACAGCGGCATCGACGATTCGGCCTTCAACGAGCAGCATGTCCTGCTGCTCCGGACGGCGGCGCAGATGCCGAATCTGGACCGCATGTTCGTGAACAAGTGGATCAAGCAGCGGCTCTGCCAGACGGTCGGCGGCGACCGCTCCTGGCTGCGCAAGCTCGTGCCCTGGTACGGGCACGATTCGCATTTCCATATCCGACTCTACTGCCCGCCGGGCAATCCGCAGTGCCAGCCCCAGGCGGACTACGCGCAGGACGACGGCTGCGGCGAAGCGCTCGAGTCGTGGTTCCGCAAGGCGCCGGTCGTTCCGCCGACCACGCCGCCCAAGCCGTACCGGCCCAAGCTGCCGGCGGCCTGCACCGCCGTATTGAACGCCCGGTAGCTAGCTGATTCCGCCGCAGCGATTGGCGCGCTGCCGAGCCTGGACGTCGAGCCAGTCGAGACCGCCCACCGTGCCGACTCGGATCCAGTCGACCTGGATCGTGCCGTCGGGCACGCGCTTCACGACGTAGCGCGATTCCGCCTGCGGGGCGCTCTGTGGCACGTAGAGGACCGTCGTCGTGCCGGGCGCCGACGAAGGCTCGATGTTCACGACGAAGCCGCTGGCGGCCGGGGCCGCGAGGCAGGTCACCATCGAGTCATAGGGAACGGTATAGACGCTCGACCAGGCCGGCACCGGCTTGGGCGGCGTAATCGGCTCGCTGCCCAGCTTGTCCACGGTCGAGCACGCTGCGGCGGCGAGCGAAAGAAGAGCGGGAACCATCACGTGCTTGAACATCACTCACCTCCAGAAACGGGCCTATTCTACTCACCCTGACCGAGGAGTGAACCGGCTCGGCGCGAGGAGCGGAAGAACCACTGGAACACCTGGAAGCCGATCACCAGGTAGACGGCCGACAGCCCGAAGGCGACGGCCAGCATGTCCCAATGGACCGTCTTCTCCAGCATGATGGAGCGCATGCCCTCGAAGATGTAGGCCGGCGGCAATCCCCAGGCGACGACCTGCAGCCACTGCGGCAGCACCGAGATCGGATAGTAGACCCCGCTCACCGGCATCAGCACGAAGACGGCCGCCCAGGCGAAGCTCTCCGCACTCTGCCCCACCCGCATGACCAGGCCCGACATGGCGAGCCCGATCGACCAGGAAAACATCTGCAGGATCACGAAGAAGGCCAGCAGCGGCAGGCCGAGCGTATAGATCGAATAGCCGAAGAACGCCCAGGCCAGCAGCGACACCGGGATCATGCCGAGCAGCGTGCGCAGCAGCGATGCGATGATGATGCCGGCGGCCAGCTCCCAGGAGCGGATGGGACTGACGAAGAGATGACCGAGATTGCGCGACCAGATCTCCTCCAGGAAGGCGATCGAGAGCGAGAGGTTGCCGCGCACCACGACCTCCCAGAGCAGCAGCCCCGACAGAAGGACGCCGGCGGCCTGCGCCACGAACGAGGCCTGCGGCAGCAGGTACTGGGTCATGAAGCCCCACATCACCATCTGCACGGCCGGCCAGTAGATCGAATCGACCAGGCGCATCACCGAACTTCGCCAGAGATAGATGTGGCGCAGCACGAGGGCGTAGATGCGCTGGAGGGAGCCGCTCATGGCTTGCTTCCGTCAGGCTTCAGCGCGTCGAGCCCGCGTCCCCGGCCGCGCGCCATGTCGAGGAACACCTCCTCCATGTCCTCGCGGCCGAACCGCTCGAGCAGTTCGCGCGGACTGCCCCGCTCGAAGACCTTGCCCGCCTGCAGCAGGATCACGTCGTCGCACAGCCGCTCGACCTCGGCCATGTTGTGCGAGGCGAGCAGGATCGTGGCGTGGGTTTCGTGCTGGTACGTTTCGAGATAGCCGCGCACCCAGTCGGCAGTGTCCGGGTCGAGCGAGGCCGTCGGCTCGTCGAGCAGCAGCACGTCCGGCCGGTTGATCAGCGCCTTGGCCAGCGCCACGCGCGTCTTCTGGCCGGCCGAGAGCTTACCCGCCGGGCGATCGAGAAACGCCGAGACCTGCATGTGCTCGGCGATCTCGTCGATGCGGTGGCGCAGGTTCTTGACGCCGTAGAGTCGACCATAGAATTGCAGATTCTGGCGCACCGTCAGGCGATGCGGCAGGTCGACATAGGGCGAGGAGAAATTCATGCGCGGCAGCGCCGCATAGCGTCGCCGCAGCATGTCGATGCCGAGAATCTCGATGCTGCCGGCCGTCGGCTCCAGCAGCCCAAGCAGCATGGCGATGGTCGTCGTCTTGCCCGCCCCGTTGC
>CAIYWM010000993.1 GCA_903929895.1 uncultured Alphaproteobacteria bacterium | reverse complement strand
GAACGCCTCGGCTAACCCCAGCTGACCTTCCTGACCTCGCTTCATCACAGCCTCCGTCAGAGGATTCCTGTGAATCATCAATCGCCCAAGACGCCAAGACCTTTTGCAGAGGTCTCATTTGAATGGGGAAGACAGTCGCGGTCGCTTACGTCTTGGCGTAGGCGATGCTCATGGTCTCGGCAACGCAGGCCGGACGGTCCTTGCCCTCGATCTCGACGGTCCATTGGTAGGTCATGCGAATGCCGCCGTTCGGCATGTCGTCGGCGGCCAGCAGCTTCTGGCGGCCGCGGATGCGCGCACCGACCTGCACGGGGCTGGTGTAGCGCACCTTGTTCGAGCCATAGTTGATGCCGTTCCGCATGTTGTCGATCTTCAGCACATCGCGAGCGAAGGTGGAGATCACAGAGAAGGTGAGATTGCCGTGCGCGATGGTCTTGCCATCCGGCATGTCGGTCTTGCAGCGCTCGACATCGACATGGATCCACTGATGGTCGCCACTGGCTTCGGCGAACAGGTTGATCCGTTCCTGTGTCATGACCAGCCAGTCGCTGACCCCCAGCTCCTGACCGACCAGCGCCTTCATCGCTTTGGGACTCTCGACGATTCGTTTTGCCACGTTATCCTCCCTCAAATCGGCCAATGCCCGGCGTCAGCCCCCGATGGCGGCCCTGATGCGGTCGACCGCGGCATCGGGCGCGGTGAGCACCGGCGTCCCGACCGCGGCGCCGACGGCCGCCAGCGCGCGCGAGGTCGAGAAATGCGCGAGCATGATGGCGTCGCAGTGCGCGAGCTCGGGCGCCCGCGCGGCGATCAGCGCGTTGTGCCGGTCGGCGTCGCCCTTGCGCAACGCGTCCATCGCGCCCTCGACGACGATCGTCTCGAGCGTTGCCTGCGCGCCCGCCTCACCGACAAACTGCTCGAACTCCTCCGTCATGGTCAGCACCGACGGCCCGAAGGTGGCGAGCATCCCGATCCGCCGCCCCCGGCCGATCGCCTCCCGGAACATCGCCTCGTTGGGCTTCAGCACGGGCACCGGCAGTTCCTTTGCCATGCGCTCGATCGCCGGCCCGAACGCCGAGCAGGTGACGAGGATCGCCTCCGCCCCGATGCGATGCGCATAGCCGCCGAGCTCGACGAAGCGCTCGAACATGCGCGGCGTCAGGTCATGGTCCTTGGCGCGATCGATCGACAGCGAGGAGTCGAGCAGGTCGACGGCCTCGGCCTCGGGCCACCGCGTGGCGAACGCGCGCTGGATGGGTTCGATGGCGACGGGTGTGCCATGCAGGAGGACGATTCGGGGCTTCTTCGACATGCGGCCGGTCTTTCGAAAGGAGAGCGTGTTCAGGACGGCGGCAGGCGGGAGACCAGGCCACCATCGCCATAGGCCTTGGCCGCGGCGGGCGAGGCCAGCAGCGCCATCCACGCGGCGGCACCCTCGGGGTTCGCGGCATCGGCAAAGATGGCGGCATCGAAGGTGGAGACGGTCTGGACCTCCGGGGGAAACGGGCCGGCGACGGCGACGCCGGGGACCGACATCAGTTCGCTCACCTGCTGGATCGCAATGTCGGCCTCGCCGCTCGCGACCTTCTCGCCGGTGAAGCCCATCGGGATCGTGACGGCACGCGCGTTGACCTCCGCGGCAATCCCCAGCCGCTCGACCAGCCCGGTGAAGTAGATGCCGCTCGCCCCCGCCCGGGAGTAGGCCACCGCCCTCGCGGCCACCAGCGCCCGCTTGAACGCCTCGACCGTCGAGACGTCCGGCTTCGGCGCGCCCTCACGGACACCGACGCCCAGGATCGAATCGGCGAGACAGACGCGGGTCTCGGGACGCACGATGCGGTCGGCGCAGAGCTTGTCCATGGACCCATTGATGGCGATGACGACGTCGGCGCGCTGCCCTTCGGCGATCGACTTCATGATGGCCGTGGTCGGGCGCCAGTCGATCTCTAGGCGATAAGGCGATGCGGCCTCGAAGGCCGGCTTCAGCCAGCGATTGACGGCCACCTCGAGGGCGAGACCGCTCATGACGGCGACAGACGACGGCGATGCCACTGGACCTCACTCCCCACACGACGGACGCCGCCACTATAGCGGGCTGCAGCCATGGCCGACGGCAAAATGTGCTATCGGTTTACAAAGATCCCGAAAACAGGAGGAAATCGAGTGAACTTTCGCGCCTCGGGCCATAGCTGGCGTCTGTATTGCGGAACGAACGTCCTCGAGAGTTCCCTCAAGGAGGTCGCCGCTCGCGCCGGCGCCAAACGCGCCTTCGTCATCTGCTCGCCGTCGATCAACGCGCGAACCAACACCGTTCGCCGTATCGAAAAGGCTCTGGGGCCGACCTTCGCCGGCGTCTTCGATCAGATCGAGAAGGATTGCCCCTATCCCAACGTTTGCGCCGCCCGGGATGCCGCGCGTGAGGCCAAGGCCGATCTCCTCATCGCCGTCGGCGGCGGAAGCGTGCTGGTCGCCACGCGGGCTGTCGCCATCTTCCTCGGAGAGGATCGCGATCCCTTCGAGCTCATGACGCAGTACCCGGCCGACAAGCCGGCTTACAGCCCACGCCTCGCCGCGCCGAAGATACCCATCGTCAACATCCCGACGACTCCCACCAGCGCGATGAACCGAGCGGGAACGGGACTGAAGAATGCCGATCTGGATCATCGAATGGAGTACTTCGACCCCAAGACCCGGCCGCAGGCAATCCTGCTGGATTACGAAGTCCTGATGACGACGCCATCGTCATCCCACCGGTCGACCGCCACCACAGTCTTCTCCAGTCTTGTCGGATCGATCGCCGCGCCCGAATCCAATCCGCTGGTCGAAGGCGATCGCCTTCAGTCGTTCCGTCTCGCCTTTCGCGCCTATTCGGCCCTTGCCCAGGATCGCGACGATGCAGCCTCGCGTGCCGATCTCTGCATCGCAGCCTTCCTTCAGAACCGTGCCGAGGACGATGGGGTCCGCATGGGGGCCAGTTCTTCCTTTGGCGGAGATTACGCCGTTTCGACCGCCTTGCACGTCCAGTTCCCGCATGTCGGTCAGGGCGAGTCGATCTCCACCATCCACGCCACCAAGATCCGCTTGTCACAAGACGACGACGCAGGCGCGGCGCAGGTGGTCGGCGAAGCGCTCGGCCTCAGTCGCAGCAACAGGCCGACCCGGCTGGTCATCGCCGATGAGCTGGAACGACTGTACCGCTGCGTGGGAATGCCGGTTCGTCTCAGCGAACTGAACATCCCGCGATCGGCGATCCCCCTCATCGCGGGACAGACGGTGAAGAACTTCAATGCCAACGCAGGCGTCCGATCCGATGCTGAGCGCATTGCCGCGGCGCAGCAGCTGCTGGAGGCCGCTTACTAAACAAGCTGGAGATAGGTGCACGCCTGACTGGCTTCACCGCCGCGCTTCATCCGACGATTCGTCCATCCGCCATTTGCACGATCTCGTCGGTGAACGCGGCGGCTGCCCGCGGATCGTGGGTGATCAGAATGACCGTCCGATGCTGCGTGGCGGCGCGCAGGGAGGCGATGAGCCGGCGCGCGGTGCCGGCGTCGAGATTCTCCGTAGGCTCGTCGAGGATCAGGATCCTGGGATCGCGAAGGAGCGCACGCGCCAGGACGAGCCGGCGGGCCTGGCCCGCGGACAGGCGCGCACCCGCCTCGCCGATCCAGGTGTCGATTCCGTCAGGCAGGTCGCGCACGAACCCGGCGAGTTGCACGACCTCGAGAACATGGTCCATCGCGGATGCGTCCGCCTCCGGCGCCGCTATCAGGAGATTCTCGCGGACCGAGCCATTGAAGAGCTGCGCGTCCTGCGTGGCGATGCCGACAAGGCGGCGCAGGTCGTCCGGGCGATAGCGGCGCAGATCGTGCCCACCCAGACTGATCTCACCTTCATATTCCCAGAAACGCACCAGGAGCCGGCCGAGCGAACTCTTGCCGGCGCCGCTCGGCCCCAGGATGGCGATGTGCCGGCCGTCGGGAATCGCGAGATCGAGCCCGTCCAGGGCGGGCGGCAGATCGGGTGCATAGCGCAATCGCACCGACGAGAAGACGATGCTCGCGTCCCGCGGCACAGGCGATGGGTCGGGCCCGGCAACGATGGAAGGCGTTCGATCGGCGAGATCGAAGATGCGGCGGGCCGCGGCCCTCACCTCGCCCCAGCGTTCCATGGCGGCCGGCAACGGCGCCACGGCTTCGAAGGCTGCGAGTGCGGCAAGCGCCAGAGCCGGAACGAGAGCGGGCGCGACCTCGGGCAGAAGACCTCCTACGGCGACACTCGCCGAAGCCAGCAACGCGGCGCACCACAGGGCCAGACCGGCCGACAGGCCGACCGCCGCCTCCGCCATCACCCCCGCCTTCGAGGCGCGGCTCTGACTGTCGACCAGCCGCTCGCCTAGCCGGTCGAGGACGGCGAGTTGCCGCTCGACGGCGCCCGCCGCCCGCAGATCCGTCAGTCCTTGCAGAAGATCGACCGTCGCTACGCGCAGGGCGGCACGCGAGGCGACCGCTTCCGCGCCAGGTGCAGCGGCGGCGCGGCGCGCCAGTGTCGGCACGATGCCACCGGCCACAATCAACAGGGCGACGAGCGCCAGCGCTGTCGGCGGATGCAGGGCCGCGACGACCAGCACGATCGCGACGCTGCATACCAGCGCCACGGCAATCGGCGAGGCGAGGCGCAGATAGGCGTGCTGAAGGGTGTCGACATCGGCCTGCAGGCTGCCCGCCAGGTCGCCGCCGCGCCGCGACTGGAGCTGGCCCGGGGACAGGGGAATGAGCCTGCGGAACAACCAGAGGCGCAGGCCTGCCAGGAGTCGGAAGGTGGCCTCGTGGCTCAGCAGCCGCTCGCCATAGCGTCCGCCGGTGCGAACGATGGCAAAGAAGCGAATCCCCGCCGCCGGGAGGAAGTAATTCATCATGCCGGTGCTGACGCCGGCGATTGCCATGGCGGCGATGAACCAGCCGGCGACACCCATCAGCGCCACGCTGGCCAGCACCGTGGCACAGGCAACCAAGGCCGCGAGCCCCATCCAGCCGCGCCACGGCCGGGCGAGCCCGAGCAAGCGGCGTACGATAGCCATGTCGCTCATGGCGCGAGCCCCGCGTCGCTGAGGAGGCGAGCGAAGCGACTGTCATCCGCCTGCAGCGCGGCGCGCGGCCCTTGCTCCACGATGCGCCCCTCCTCGAGGAACACGACGCGGTCGGCGAGGTGCACGGTGGCGAGACGATGCGTGATGATCAGCGTGGTGCGACCCGCGGCGAGCCGGCGGATGGCGTCGGCCACCGCCGCTTCCGTGCCGCGATCGAGACCGGCCGTGCCCTCGTCGAGCAGCAGCAGGCCGGCCTGCTCCTTGAGGAACGCCCGCGCCAGCGCCAGCCGCTGGACCTGACCGCCCGACAGCGTCTCGCCATGCTCGCCGAGCGGCGTGTCGTAGCCGCGAGGCAGCGCCGTGATGAACCCGTCGGCAGCGGCCAGCCCAGCCGCCGCCCGCACGCGGTCGAGACCGGCGTCCGGGTCCGCCAGTCTTATGTTGTCGAGCACGCTGCCTTCGAACATGTGCGGCCGCTGTGGCACGACCGCGACATGCTCCAGCCAGTGCGCGGGATCAAGGGTGGCGAGGTCGTGGCCGTTTACGAGAACCCGACCCGACTGCGGGCGCAGCAATCCCAGCAGCAGCGACAGCAGCGTACTCTTGCCCGCCCCGCTCGGCCCGACCAGAGCCACGATCTCACCCGGCACGAGGCGCAGGGAGAAGTCCCGGAGGGCAGGCCTGTCCGGCTCCCAGGCGAAGCTCACGCCTTCGCATTCGAGCGTGAGGGCCGGCCCGAGGACGGGCCGCTCCCCTCCGGCCGGCAGTGACGGCTCGGCGTGCAGGTCGAGGATGCGTTCGGCGGCGGCCAGGGCTTCCATGCGCGCGTGATAGTCGAGCCCGAGCTGGCGCAGCGGGGCATAGAACTCGGGCGCCAGCAGCAGCACGAAGAACGCGGCCTCGAAACCCAGCGCGCCGTCGAGCAGGCGGAAGCCGATCAGCACGGCGACCAGGGCGATGCCGACAGTTGCGAAGAACTCCAGCGCGAGCGTCGAGAGGAAGGCGACCCGCAGCACCGCCATCGTACTCTTGCGATAATCCTCGGCCGCCGCCGCGAGACGCTCGGCTTCGCGATCGCCGGCATTCAGCAGGCGCAAGGTCGTCAGCCGCTGCAGCCCGTCGAGCAGCCGGCCGGACAAACGCAGGAGCCGCAGCCACTGCTGCCGGTTCAGCTTCTCCGCGCCGAGCCCCAGCAGGATCATGAACAGCGGAATGACCGGTGCCGTCACCAGCAGCACGAGCCCGGAGATCCAGTCGCGCGGCAGGACGACGACCAGCACGAGCGGCGGCAGGACGACGAGCACGCCGAGATGGGCGAGGAAGCGCGACACGTAGGCGTCGAGCGCATCGACGCCTTCGAGCACGACGGTCGCGGCTTCGCCCGTGCTTCGTCCCGCCGTCGCCGCCGGCCCGAGCGAAGCCAGATGGCGCAGCAGTGCCGACCTGAGGCGCGCCTTGACGCGACCGGCGGCCGCGAGTGCCGCGCGCCCCGACGCGGAGGCGAGGAAGAAGCGCAGCACGAGCAGCGGCAGTACCGGCAGAAGCCAGGGAAGGGCCGACGAGACGGGGGCCTTGTCCATGACGGCCGGGGCGATGGCATGGGCCAGCAGCCAGGCCTGCGGCACGGCGAGGGCCGCCGCCACGGCGCCCAGCACGATCGCGCGCCGCACGCCGCTCTTCGCCGCTTCCGCGATCTCGGCGCGCAGCCAGCGCTCGACGCCGGCGCGACGACGCCCAGGCGCGTCCGCCTGGATTTCGGTCATGGGCGACGAATGGTCAGGTCAGCGAGCGGAACGCGTGGGCGTTGGCGCATCGACGGCGCTGGAGACGTCCAGCGATTCGCCGGGTCCGCGCGCTGCATTGGCCGCGTCCTCCTGCTCCTCGAACAGAACGCCCGCGGAGACCGCGACCAGCACCATGAAGCCCGTGCCGAGGAACCACGACAGGTACCAGGGCCCGTAGTCGCCCAGGATGATGCCCAACAGGATGGCCAGCGCCGCGAGCGCCATGGCGATGATGTAGCGCACGAACATGTCCGATCCCCCTTAGTAGGCGTGGTCCGAGGTCTCGACGTGCTTCACGCTGACCTTGCCGCGCATCACCCAGAAGGCCCAGCTCGTGTACCAGACGATGAGCGGCATGAAGATCACGACGAAGCCCACCATCCAGGTCAGCGTCACGAGGCTCGAACCTGAATTCCAGACCGTGAGGCTGTGCGAGGGATTGCTGGACGACGGCATGATGAAGGGGAACATGGCGGCCCCGACCGTGCCGATCACGCCGATCCAGGCCAGAGTCCCCAGCCACCAGGCGAGGATCGGCCGCCTGATCGTGTGGGCCAAGGCGCCCAGCAGAAGCCCGGCATAGACCAGCGCGGGCAGCACCCACAGCGCCGGATGCGCGGCGTAGTTCGCCAGCAGCGCGCCCGGGGCGCGCGTCACCTGCTGATGCAGCGGCGTCTGCGCCACGCCCGGATCGGGTCCCGCCACCAGCTTGAAGCCCTCG
>CAIYWM010000992.1 GCA_903929895.1 uncultured Alphaproteobacteria bacterium | reverse complement strand
GTCTTCCACTTTTCCACCGCGGCGACATCGTCGCAGGTGAAGGCCTGCGGGTTCTTGCGCGGGGTGGCTTCGATCCAGCCGAAGACCAGGCACTGGCCGAAGGTCTTGTCGCCCTGCTTCGTTTCGAACTTCACTTCCGTCGTCGTCGCAGCGCCGGCCTTGGCGTCGCCGTAGTCGTCGATCACGGGTGTGATCTCGCCCACGGTGCGGCCGGCCGCCTTGTTGTCGGCGTACCATTTGGCGAAGGCCGTGAACTGGTCGCCCGCCACGCCCTTGCCGTCGGCTGCGACGTAGGCCTTCAGGTCACGCACGAGGGCCTGTGCCGCGGCATTGGCCTTGGGCTCGGCGGCCTTGCGGCGTTCGGCGAGCCTTGCCTGCAGGGCCTTGAGCGCGTCGGCGTTGGAGGGCTGGGCCGGCTGCAGAGGCACCGGCGCGGCGGTCTGCGGCGGCGGCGATTCGAGGCGGCGGATCGGCGCGCGGGCCGCCTCTGCATTGAGCTGGGCCGCTTCCTGTGGTGTCAGCTTGCCGACGGCCGGCGTGTTGCGGCCCTTCTGCCAGTCGCCGATCGCCTTGACCGTGGCCTCGGACTGCAGGTTGCCGTCGATCGGGCCGTTGTACTTGTCGAGGGTGCGCAGCGATTCCTGGATCTTCCTGCGGTCGGCGTCGGGACTGTTGAGCACCGTCGTGTAGTCGGGCGGCGGTACCGGGCGCGCCGCGACGGGCGCGGGAGCCTGAGCCGGCGGTGCGGCTGCGGCGCCCCCGCCTCCTCCGCTCGCGCAGGCGGCGGGATTCTGGAAGCAGCGCTCGACCTCGCCTGCGCTCTGCGCGAGTCCAACCGCGGGCGCCAGAAGCACAAGGGAGACGAGGCTCGCCGCGAGACGCATCTCAGATGCCGCCATAGGTGTTGGCCGCCAGCTGCGCCGGCAGACCGATCACCATCACGACGGGCTGGCCGCGACCGGTCTGGCCGCGGGCGATGATGTGGTCGTTGGGCGCGCCGGTCTTGCTCTCGTAGCTGCCGCGGCCGGCGAACTTGCCGCCGAAGCAGGACAGCGAGAACTGGCCGCTGCCGGGATTCTCGTTGGTCATGGTGCCGGTGCAGACCTGCTCGCCCCGGGGATTCTCGACCGTGAAGGTGACGGAGCGGTCCCGGCCAATCAGCGCGCCATACCGGACCAGGCCGTTCAGACGCGCGATGTTGCCGCGATCGTCGCGATAGAAGATCGACGTGGGGCCATAGGCATCGTCGGGCATCGAGGTCTTGGGCACCACGTAGTTCTCGTCGCTGATCACGACCTGGCAGCGGCAGTCGACGCCGTAATTCTCCCCCAGGGGCCCCAGCTCGGCGAGCCGCCGGTTGCAGCTCGACAGGGCGATGTCCTGGACCTCCCGCTCGCTTTGCTGGCCGCGGGTGTAGGCGTCGGCATAGAGGAAGGCGCATTGCTTGGGCATCGGGATCGCCACGACCTTGTGGCTGGCCGAATTGGTCTCGCTGTTCACCCAGTAGCGGTTTGCCATCTCGCTGAAGCGCAGGAAGATCGGGTCGCGTCGCTCGGCTTTACCATAGGACTGTGCCCAGGCAGTCGAACCCAGGGCCGGGGCGAGCGAGACGACGGCGAGCAGGAGCAAGGCGGCAATTCGGACCATGGCAACGAAGTCACCTGAAAAAGGTGACGG
>CAIYWM010000991.1 GCA_903929895.1 uncultured Alphaproteobacteria bacterium | reverse complement strand
GGCCCGGATTCGGGCTGTTGACGGCGCGGTCCGGGCTGCGCGAGCGCAAGCTTGGGAAGGGCAAGCGTCGACGCCAGCACGGCGCCGCCGCCGAGCAGCGCGCGGCGGCTCGGGCCGTTCTTCGAGGACCTCAAGCCCTTCGTCATCACTCCCCCAGACATTACCCCCATGTTGGCAAATGCCGGAGGCGGGCGCTACGCTTGCCGTATGTCCATTTGTTACGTCGACAGCCCGGTCGGCCGGTTGGCCGTCGAGGCGGATCATGACGCGGTGACCTCGGTACGCTGGGCCGGCGCCGCTGAACAGGCCCGCAAGGTTTCGTCTGCGCCAGTGCTCGAGGAGGCGAAGCGCCAGCTCGACCGGTACTTCGCGGGCAAGCTCAAGGGGTTCGACCTGCCGCTCGCCGCGCGCGGCACCGACTTCCAGAAGAGCGTCTGGAAGATGATGCGCGAAATTCCCTTCGGCGGCACAGCGACCTATGGCGGCATGGCGATGGCCCTGGGTTCCGGCGCCCGCGCCGTCGGCACGGCCTGCGGGCGCAATCCCATCCCCATCATCGTGCCATGCCATAGGGTTCTGGGCAGCGGCGGCAGGGAAGGCGGCTTCTCCGGCGGCCAGGGCCTGCCGACCAAACGCCAGCTGCTGGCGCTGGAAGGCGTCGTGCTTCTTTAATTTCTCTGCCGTTGCGTCGGCCGGACGCCCCGGCTACGGAGGCGTCATGCGCGTGCTGATCACCCGGCCGGAACGCGAGGCGACCACGCTGGCGACGGCGCTGGCCCAGCGCGGCCATGTCCCCGTCATCGCGCCCCTGTTCCGTCTCGAGATCCTGCATCCGCCGGCCGAGTTCGCCGCGGATCTTTCCGGATGCCAGGCCATCCTGCTGAGCAGCGCCAACGGTGCGCGTGCCCTGGCCGAAGCCAGCGAGCAGCGCGGCAAGCCCATCCTGGCGGTCGGCGACACCACCGCCTCGACCGCCGAGGGGCTGGGCTTCGTCTCAGTAACGTCCGCCGCGGGCGACGGCCAGGCGCTGGCCGATCTCGCGCGATCGCGCCTCGATCCCAAGGCCGGTCCTCTCCTTCACGTGTCCGGCGTCGACGTCGCCCAGGATTTCGCGGCAGCCCTCGCCCCGGACGGCTTCGAGGTGCGCCGCGTGGCCCTGTACGAGGCGCGCGAGGAGACCGCCCTGCCCGACTCGGCGCGCGCCGCGATCGAGGCCCGCGCGCTCGACGCCGCGATGTTCTTCTCGCCGCGCGCCTCCGACCTGTTTGCCCGGCTGGTGCAGGAGGCAGGACTTTCCGCCTCGCTGTCGAACATCACCGCCATCGGCATCAGCCCTGCGGCGCTCCAGCCCTTGAGCGCCCTCTCATTCAAGGCAACGGTGGCGGCAGCACGCCCCACCCGCCAGTCCGTGCTGGACGAGATCGACCGGCTGCCCGTGGAAGCAGCAGTGGCCGCCGTAGAAGGACCGAGCATCATGAGCGACACACCTTCTTCTCCCGAGACGGCTGCGCCGCCGGCTTCTCCCGTGGCGCCCCCGCCGGTGCAGGTTCGCCGCGGCCTTGGGGTGATCGGGGCCTTCATCACCGGACTGGTCGCCTCCTCCTTGGTGCTGGCCGGCGCTCTGATCAGCCTGCCCTACTGGCCGGCCGAGATCCGCGCGCTGTGGCAGGGCCAGGGGGCGGCTGCGGTGCCGCCGTCGCCGGCGCTCGACCTGCAGCAGGTTCGCCAGGATGCGGCCGCCGTCGCCAACGCCTCCGTGGAGGCGGCCAAGCGCGAGATTTCGGCGCGCCTCGATGACCTAGACAAGCGGGTGCGCGCGGCCTCGGCCGCCGCGGCGGAGCGGCCGGGCAGCCCCGCAGGCAGCGGCCCCGATCCGGCGATCGCCGACCTGCGCCGCAAGATCGAGGCGCTGGAAAGCCGCCCCGCAGCGCCCGAAGCGGCAACGCCGGCGCCAGCAGCGACGCAGGCAGGTCCCAGCCCGGAGCAGGAAAAGGAGCTCGCCACCCTGCGGCTCGAACTCGCCACGATGCGCAACACCGTGCAGACGATCGACCAGACGGTCGCCGTGCAGCGCGACCAGACGAAGCTGCTGGCCGAGGCCGTCGACAAGGCGCGCGGCGAGGCGAGCGCGCGGAACGCCGGAGAGCAGAAGGCGGTGAGCGCCGCGCGGGCCTCAGCTCTCATCGGCATTGCGGCGCGGCTGAGCGCGGCCGTCGAATCCGGCCTGCCCTTTGCCACCGACCTCGCTTTGCTGACGCCGCTGGCCCAGGGCGACGCCAGGCTGACCGAGAGCGCCGCGGCCTTGCAGACCTATGCCCAGACCGGCGTCGCGTCGCGGCCTGCGCTGGTGGCGGAGTTCCCGGCCGTCGCCAAGGCAGCGCTGGCCGACGATCTCGCCGACGACTCGTTCGGCGAGCGGCTGCTCGGCAAGGTCCGTGGGCTGGTTTCCCTGCGCCGCGTCGGCAACGACGTCGAAGGCGACGGCACGGAAGCAAAGCTCGCGCGGGCCGAAGCCGCCCTCGAGGCCGGCGATCTTGCCAAGGCGGTCGCGCTGGTGAAGACGCTGCCGCCTCCGACGGCGCGGGCCACCGCCGGCTGGCTGTCGCGCGCCCAAGCCCATCTCGCGGCCAAGCAGGCGGCCGACCAGATCTCCTCGCAGGCCGTCACCCTGCTCGGCTCGGCCCGGTAGGTCCTGCCATGACGATCCTGCGCACCATCCTCTGGTTCGTCTTCGCCATCGTGGCGATGCTGGGCGCGGTGTGGCTGGCCGAACGGCCGGGCTCCGTCACCGCCGAGTTCCGCGGCTGGCGGCTCGATACCAGCGTCGGCGTGGTGCTGATCTCCGTGCTCGTGCTGATCCTGGTAAGCGTCGGCGGATGGCTTTTCTACCGCTGGATCGTCGGCGCCCCCGGCGCGCTGCTGGAAGGCTGGGGCGAGAGCCGCCGCCGTCGCGGCTACCGCGAGCTGACCCAGGGACTCGCTGCGGTCGCCGCCGGCGATGGCGTGGAAGCCCAGAAGCATGCGCGCAAGGCTGAACAGCTCCTGTCCGAACCGGCCCTCACCCTCCTCCTCTCGGCGCAGGCGGCGCAGCTCAACGGCGACCGCGACGGGGCCCGGCGCGCCTTCACCGCCATGGTCGACGACGACCAGATGGCCTTCCTCGGGCTGCGCGGCCTGATCGGCCAGTCGTTGCGCGACGGCGACCAGGCCCAGGCGCTGGCCCATGCCGAACGCGCCTTCCGGCTGCGGCCGCAGACGCCGTGGGTCGTGCATGCGCTGTTCGACATGCAGGCGCAGGTCGGCCAGTGGAGGACCGCGCAGGAGACGCTGGAGACGGGCATCCGGCGCAAGGTCGTCACGGCGGACAAGGGCCGCACCCTGAAGGCCCTGCTGGAGGTCGAGCGCAGCCGCGAGGCCGAGCGCGAAGGCCGTCCCAGCGACGCGCTGGCGCTGGCCCGCGATGCGTTCGCGCTGGCGCCGGAACGCATCGCCGTGACGCGGCGCCTCGCCGAGCTTCAGCTCAAGGCGGGTGACCCGAAGAAGGCGATGAAGACGATCGAGCGCGGCTGGGCGCTGGCGCCGCATCCCGATCTCGCGTCGCTCTATCTCGACGCGTCGGGCGAGACCGAGGCGCTCAAGAGGATCGGCGTCGTGCGTCGGCTGGCCGGTCTCAATCCGACCGACATCGAAAGCCACCTGATGCTGGCCCAGGCCTCGCTCGATGCCGGCCTGTGGGGCGAGGCGCGCCGCCATCTCGACAGCGCCGCCGGCAGCAATCCGTCGACCCGCGTCTGCCGCCTCATGGCCGAGGTCGAGGAGCGCGAGCAGACCGGACAAGACAAGGTGCGCGGCTGGCTCGCCCGGGCCGCCGATGCGCCGGCCGATCGCGCCTGGCGCTGCAACGCGTGCGGCGCCCATCACGAGGGCTGGCGGCCGGTCTGCGAGAGCTGCGGCGCCTTCGGTACGCTGCAATGGCGGGCGCCCGGCACCTACGGACAGATCCTGCCGCCCGAAAGCGTGCCGTCCGAGGCGCTTGCGTCATCGCCGCGCGGATCCAACCTGCCCGTGCCGGTCCCGAGCAACACGACAAGTTAAAAAAGAGGAAACGCCATGTTCGAGACGACGCTTGCGGGCAGCCTGCCCAAGCCGGCCTGGCTGGCCACGCCCAACGTCCTGTGGGCACCGTGGACGCTGTCCGGAGAGCCGCTGTTCGAGGCCAAGGACGATGCCACCTTCCTCGCCATCCGCCGCCAGGAAGAGGCCGGCCTCGACATCGTGAGCGATGGCGAGCAGGCGCGGCAG
Organism: uncultured Alphaproteobacteria bacterium; assembly: GCA_903929895.1. Lineage (GTDB taxonomy): Bacteria > Pseudomonadota > Alphaproteobacteria > Reyranellales > Reyranellaceae > Reyranella. The sequence goes on along the minus strand of CAIYWM010000991.1, from coordinate 911 downwards.
CATTTCGTGCATGGCTTCCTGGCCGAGGTCGACGGCGTCGACTTCGACAAGAAGGTCCGCATGGGCATTCGCAACAACCGCTACGACGCCGACTGCCCGACCGTCACCTCGGCCCTGAAGCGCCGCAAGTTCGTGCACGAGCGCGAGGCGCGCATCGCCCGCGCCGCCACCTCGCGCAAGCTCAAGTTCACCCTGCCCGGCCCGATGACGCTGATCGATACCCTAGCCGACGGCTACTACGGCGATCGCGTGAAGATGGCCTTCGCCTTTGCCGAGCTCCTGAACCAGGAAGCGAAGGACCTCGAAGCGCTGGGCGTCGACATCGTGCAGTTCGACGAGCCCGCCTTCAACGTCTACCTCAACGAGACGGTCGACTGGGGTGTGCCGGCGCTGGAGAAGGCTGCCGAGGGGCTGAAGTGCACCACCGCCGTTCACATCTGCTACGGCTACGGCATCGAGGCCAACAACAAGTGGAAGGAGACGCTGGGCGAGAGCTGGCGTCAGTACGAGCAGACCTTCCCGGCGCTCGACCGCAGCTCGATCCAGCAGGTCTCGCTGGAATGCCGCGACAGCCACGTGCCACCCGAGCTGATGAAGCTCCTGAAGACCAAGACCGTGCTGGTCGGCGCCATCAACGTCGCCTCCGACAGGATCGAAACGCCGGAGGAAGTGGCCGCAACCTTGAAGCTCGCCACCGAGTTCGTCGATCCCGAGCGCATCCAGGCCTGCACCAATTGCGGCATGGCCCCGATGACGCTCGGCGTCGCCTACGGCAAGCTGCGCGCGCTGAGCGAAGGTGCTGCGCTGGCGCGGAAAGCGTTCGCTTAAGCGTCTCTTCGACCACTCTCCATTGTCATCCCGAGCGCAGCCAGGGACCTTTAGCGGTCTCTGATCAAAGGTGCCCAGCAGGG
>CAIYWM010000990.1 GCA_903929895.1 uncultured Alphaproteobacteria bacterium | reverse complement strand
TCGACCCACATCAGGCCCTTCTCGCCGAAGCGCACGACTTTGGGCGAGCCGACATCGCCGCATATATTGGCGTCGCCGGCGGCGTGCGGGAAATGCTTCAGGAGATATCCCGATCCCAGCGAGCCCATGTTCTCCTCGTCGCCGGCCAGGGTGAGCACGATCTCGCCGTCCCAGGCGTCGCGATTCTCGGCCAGCAGCAAAGCCGCGAGCAGCGAGCAGGCGATGCCGCCCTTCATGTCGCAGACGCCACGACCGTAGAGCTTGCCGTCCTTCAGCACGCCGCCCAGCGGCGGCACGGTCCACGGCAGGTTCTCCAGCAGCGGGAAGGTGTCGAGATGCCCGTTGAAGATCAGGCGGCGCCCGGGCGCACGGCCGCGGATACGGCCGATCAGCGATACGATGCGCGGCTCCGGCTCGACCCGCTCGATCTCGATTCCGGGAATCTCGCGCAGCAGCGCTTCGGCCACGGCGGCCACGTCGAACGTGTCGCTCGGCGGATTGGGCGAGGCCACGGCGACCAGCCGTTGCGTCACGGCGATGAGACGGTCGAGCGAGCCTTCGACGCGGCGCGCCAGTTCGGTGCGGATTTTCGACGACATCAGCGAGCCTGCAGCCTGCGTTCCCAGAAGCGGATGGCCATGGCGAGCGGCCAGCAGATGAAGAAGTAGACCACGGCAATGAAGGTGAAGGTCTCGAGCGGCCGGAAGTTGGTCGCCGAGAGCTCCATGCCGCGCCGGGTGATCTCGCTCACCGAGATGACGGCGCCCAGCGAGGAGAACTTGATGAGCTGCACGAAGTTCGAGGCGAGCGGCGGCAGGGTCATGCGGATCGCCTGCGGCAGCACGATGCGGTTGAACGACTGCAGCGGCGTCAGGCCGAGCACCTGGGCCGCCTCGCGGTGGCCCTTGGGCACGCTCTGGATACCGGAGCGGTAGACCTCGGAAATGAATGACGCCTGATAGAGGGCAAGGCCGATGATCAGGGCGACCAGCGCCTCGATGCGGACCCCGAACACGATCGGCAGCACGTAGTAGACCCAGAGGAGCTGCACCAGGATCGGCGTGTTGCTCACGACCTCGCCGATCGAGATACCGATCCAGCGCAGGATCCGGAAACGCGACATGTCGAGCAGCGCGATGATCAGCCCGCCGACCATCGCCAGCACCAGCGTGATCGCCGAGATGACCAGCGTCATCTGCAGGCCGCCCATCAGGAAGTCGAAGCTTCCCCAGACCGTATCCCAGCGGAATTGGTACTTGAACATCCACTCCTCACTTTTCCTCCCCATTCAAATGGGGAGGTGGCGCCGCTTGCGGCGACGGAGGGGGCATGACCCCTCCGTCAGCGTTAGACGCTGACACCTCCCCCGCTGACGGGGGAGGCAAGCTTGATTACGGCGCGACGATCGGGTCGAGCTTGTGCTTCTTGGCGTACTTCAGCAGCCGGCCGTCGAGCTTGATCGTGTCGACGAACAGGTTGACGTAGTTCAGCCAGATCTGGTCGCCCTGCGGCACGACATAGGCGTAGGGCGTGATGGCGAGCTTCTCGTTGGGCAGGATGTAGGTCGCCCAGTCGAACTCGTCGGTCACTTTGATCGCGGTCGGGAAGTCGGTGATGATGACGTCGACGCGCTGCGCGACCAGCTCGGCCTCGCGCGTGTTGGGCGGCGCCACCGAGACGACCTCGGCGTTCTTCACGTAGCCCTTCATGAAGGGTTCCATGTAGCTGCCCAGAGACACGGCAGCCTTCACGCCCTTCTGGTCGATGTCCTTCCACTCCTTGATCTTGCTGTCCTTGCGGGTGACCGCGTAGAGGTTGGTCAGCAGGTAGGGCTTGGAGAACTCGACGGCCTGGCCGCGCTTCATCGTGGCGCCGACGCCGAACATGCCGATCTCGCACTTGCCGGCCTGCAGGTCGGCGATGAACGAGCCGAAGCTCGACTCGACGATCTCCAGCTTGGCGTCGAGCTCCTTGGCGAATTCCTTCGCGAGGTCGGCATCGATGCCCTCGATCTCGCCGGTCTTGGAATTGCGGAACGAGATCGAATAGTAGAGCGGGAACTGGCAGACCCTGAGCTTCTTGCTCTTGGTCACCTCGTAGAGACGCGACTGCGTCTGCTGGGCTTCCGCCCCCGTGATCGAAAACGCGCCAACCGTGCCGGCCAGCGCGAGCGCACCCAATATCCTTGCTACACCCATCATCGGTCTCCCTTGTTGACCTTCCCCATCACTCATCCGCGAACTGCTGCAGGAAGCGCTGGGCGCGCTCCGTCTGCGGCGCATCGAAGAAGGCCGAACCCGGCGCCGCCTCGACGATCTCGCCTCGATCCATGAACACGGTCCGCGTGCCGACATGGCGCGCGAAGCCCATCTCGTGCGTGACGACCAGCTTGGTCATGCCCTCGCGCGCGAGCTGGCGCATGACGGCGAGCACTTCGCGGCGCAGCTCGGGATCGAGCGCGCTGGTTGCCTCGTCGAACAGCAGGACCTTGGGCGACATGGCCAAAGCGCGGGCAATCGCCACGCGCTGCTGCTGGCCGCCCGACAGGCGCGCCGGATAGGCGTCGCGCTTCTCGAACAGGTCGACCTTCTTCAGTAGCGACTCGGCAATGGCGACGGCCTTGTCCCTGGGCATCTTCTTCACTCGGATCGGCGCTTCGATCAGATTCTGGAGCACCGACATGTGGGGCCACAGGTTGAAGTGCTGAAACACCATGCCGATTTCCGAGCGAACTTCGCGGGCCGCGGCCTTGACCTGCTTGTTCGGCGATGGCGTCGAAATGGGCACGCCTTCCATCACCACGCGGCCCTCGCTCGGCTCTTCCAGCAGCGCAAGGCAGCGCAGCAGCGTTGTCTTGCCCGAGCCCGACGGGCCCACGACACAGACGACGTCGCGCTCCAGGACTTCCAGAGACACGCGGGTGAGCACTTGGTTGGCACCAAAGCGCTTGGTGATGCCGTCCGCGAGGATGAGGGGGCTCGTACTGCTCATGTCACTCCATAAGCAATTCCTATGCCGGTGTATTGCAGCCTGCCGGATCGGCAGGGGTTTTGCTAGGAGAGGTATGACCAATTGTCTGAATCACCGATAACGGCTGTTTATAGAGTATGGACGTCAAGCTTCTCGAAGCCTTCCGGGCGGTAGTCGATCACCGCTCCATGACCGCCGCCGCGGGCGCCATGGGCGTGACCCAACCCGCGGTCAGCACCCAGATCGCGCGTCTGGAGGAGACGGTGGGCTTCTCCCTGTTCGAGCGCGCCAACGGCCGGCTTAAGCCGACGGCCGAGGGGATCCTGTTCTATGCGGAAGCAAGCCGCGTGCTGGGCGAGGTCGACCGGCTGCAGGCCGCGACCGTGCAGATCCGCGAGGGGCAGTCGGGGCGTCTGGCGATCGCCAGCCACCCCTCGGCCGCCATCTCCCTGTTACCCAATCTGGTGGCGCAGTTCCTGGCCGAGCGTCCCGGCGTATCGGTGCGGCTGATCTCGCGCCATTCCGACGTGGTGAGCCAGCTCCTGCCGACCGAGAGCTTCGACATCGGAATCGCCGAGTTGCCGATCGACGAGAGCCAGATCGAGGTCCGGCGCTACGCGATGCGGTGCGTCGCCATCCTGCCGCCGCGCCATGCGCTCGCCTCGCGCAAGCTGCTGACGCCGGAACTGCTCGGCGCGCACGCGATGGTGATGCCGGCGCGCTCGCATCAGGTACCCAACCGCATCCGCGGCGTCTTCTCGGCGGCAGGCGTATCGGTCAATGCCGTGGTCGAGGCCGAGTTCTTCGCCAGCCTCTGCGGCCTGGTGGCGGCGGGCGCCGGATGGTCGATCGTCGATCCGCTGTCGGCGCGCAGCTTCGAGCATCTCGGCCTCGTGACGCGGCCGTTCGAGCCCGCCGTCACCTACGAGATCGGCGCCTTCCATCGCCGCGACCGCGAGCCTTCGGTGCTGGCGACGGCGTTCCTCGACATGCTCGACGAAAAACTGAAAGGGTGAATGATGCGTCTCGACGCCAATCTGATGGGTCGGCTCGCGGCCGACGAGGCGCTGTGGCGCGACTTCAACGACATCTGCGATTGCGGTGGCCGTCTCTCGGGCACCGAGAGCGAAAAGAAGGCGTTTGCGCTGTTGCGCGAGCGCGTGCGGGCGGCGTCGCCGGCCAATTCAGGCCGATCAATCCCGGTGCCCTACCATGGCTGGCAGGCCAAGTCGGCGACGCTGAAGCTGCCGGGCGGTACGTTTGCGCCTTGCCATCCGCTGGTGCGCACCATCGCGACGCCCGGCCTTACCGCGGAGGTGATCGACCTCGGGCGCGGCACACCCGAGGAGTTCGAGGCGCACAAGGCGGAGGTCGCCGGCCGCATCGTGCTGGTGCGGCACGAGCTGATGTTCGCGGCGGGCACGATCCATCGCCGTCGCAAGTACGATATGGCGCGCGCCCATGGCGCCGTAGGGTTCCTGATCGGCGGTCCGCTGGCGGGCCACGTGGTGGCGGGCTCCTCGGGGCGCGACTCCGGCGAGGGCATTCCCGCGCTTGGCATTTCGCCTGAGACGGCCGCGAAGCTGGCGCGCCGTTCGACGGGCTTTCCATCCGTCACGATCGCCATCGAGACCGCGGAGGGGCCGGCCGAGACCGAGACGCTGGTGTTCGACTATCCCGGCCAGACCGACGAATGGGTGGTGCTGTCGGCGCATGTCGACGGCCACGACCTGGCCGAGAGCGCCATGGACAACGGCACCGGGCTTGCGGCCGTGCTGGCGGTGACTCGGGCGCTGTCGCCGGAAGTGGCGAAGTGGCCGCGCGGCCTGAGGGTGATGTTCTTCAGCGTTGAGGAATGGGCGCTGACCGGCTCGGCGCAGTATGTCAAAGCGTTGAGCGAGGCCGAGCGCGCGAAGATCGCGCTCAACGTCAATCTCGACTCGGTGGCGGGCAGCCCCAACCTCGCCGCGCTCACCAGCGGCTATGCCGGCGTCGAGCCGTTCCTCCTGGGGGTTGCCGAGGCCAATGGCCAATCCCTGCGCACCGTGCGGCCGCTCATGACCAATTCCGACCACGCGAACTTCGCGGCGGGCGGCATCCCAGCGATCCGACTGGTGGCGGGCTTCGACGATCCCAATGCGCACCTGCGGGTCGTGCTCACCCCCGCCGACACGCGCGACAAGGTCGCGCAAAGCGAGCTGCGGCAAGCCACCCTGCTAACGGCCGCGCTGGTCGCCGCCGCTTGCAACGCAACGCCGGCGGAAGCAGCGACGTGGCGCCGTTGAGAGGTCAGCCCGGGCGCAGGCCGTCCTTGGGATAGACGCCGCCAGCGTCCTTGATGGCTTGGCGGTAGTTCTTGTCCGAATTGAACGGCTCGGTCTTCGGAAAGTCCTTCCGCTTGCCGGGCCGGATCTCCCCGGTCGAGGGTGTCACGATCAGCAGCTCGCCCCTGCGGCCGAGCAGGGGGATCTCGCGCTTCCAGCGCGAGTAGGTCCGTCGCGCCGTGGCGGAGAAGGTGACGTAGGTATCGAACTCGTCCTTGTCCTTGACGAACAGCGCCTCGTAGGTGGCGATGAACTCCTCGACGAACTTGCGATCGACGATCTCGAGGTTGGACATCATCCAGCAGCGATCCTCGAACACCCAGTAGGTGCCGATGCCGACGAATTCCTTCTGCCGCGTCAGGTAGGGGTAGAAGGGGAAGCCGCGGCAGGCGATCGTGCGGTTGTCGCGCTCGCAGTGGCGCGCGCCCTTGCAGTGGATGGCCATGCAGTCGGAGGTCAGCTCCTCGACGATCATTCTGGTCGAGTAATCGTAGGGCTTGAACTTCGACCACAGGTCGGTGCGGGACTTGAGCAGGTCCCATTCGACCTTGTGCACGACCGGCACGGCGTTCTGCGTCGAACAGCAGACCGGCTCGCCATCGTTCAGGGGCGCGCACTTGCGGCCACAATCGAAGCGCGAGACCGGCGCGTTGAAGCCTTCGTAAAGGCTCGCGAAATCGGCCGAGCTTATCTTTGTTTTCTTGGTGCTAGGGGGCATGGGTCAGCTGTACCCCGATCCGTCTGTGAAAGAACAGTTACGGAATTATAACAGTCCGCCGCCAAATAGCTTCACGAAACCGGCAGGACCCGCCAGACGACGGTCTCGCGCATGCCGCGGTTCTCGAGTTGCAGCGAGGTCGGAATCTCGTAGCGGCCGAGTTCCTCCAGGCCCTGGGCGCTGAAATAGTTGCGCCCCGGGTCGCCGAGCAGGACCAGCCGGCCCCTTGCGGCGTGGCTGCGCAGCCAGGCCAGCGCCTGGACCGACATCTCGCGCTCGTAACAGACGTCGCCCGCGATCACCACGTCCGCCTCGGGGCTTCCCGGCGCTCCGGCCAGCCAGTCCTCGCTGCTCGTGTCGATGGAAAGACCATTGGCCGTGGCGTTGAGGCGGGCGGCGACCAGCGAGAGCCTGTCGATGTCGTTGGCCACGACCGAGGCGGCACCCGCATGTACTGCTGCCAGAGAGGAGACGCCCGAGCCCGCGGCGAAGTCGATCACCCGCTTGCCCGCAACCAGCGCCGGATTGTCGAGCAGGTGCCGCGCGATCGCCTGGCCGCCGGGCCAGCAAAAGGCCCAGTAGGGCGGGTCGACGTTCTTCTCCTCCAGCCACGCCTCCGTGGCCTGCCAGATCGGCACGTATTCGCTGGCCAGCCACAGCCTGAACTCAGGCACCATAGCCGGTGCTTCGAGCGCGGTGTTGGCGCGGATGAAACCCTCGGGATCGTCGGGGAGCCTCGACATCAGTGGATCCTGTCGACGATGAGGGCCGCCAGCATGAGCCAGCCGATGAGACGGTTGGACTTGAAGCGCATCAGGCAGTCGGCCTGGTCGTCGGGCTTCAGCAGGGCGATCTGCCAGACCAGGTGTCCGGCGATGCCGGCCAGCAGCACGAAGTAGCCGATGCCCAGCGGCGCCATCAGGCCCGTCGCGATCCAGAACCCGATCGCCAGCACCGCGAACAGGCTGAGCCATCGCCGCGGTGCGGCGGCGAAGCGTCTCGCCGTCGAGCGCACGCCGACCACCGCGTCGTCACGCTGGTCCTGCATGGCATAGATCGTATCATAGACCATCGTCCAGGCGACGCCGCCGAGATAGAGCGCGACGGTGGCCCAGGAAAGCGTCCCGGTGACGGCGGCGTAACCCACCAGCGCGCCCCAGTTGAACGCGAAGCCCAGCACCACCTGCGGCCAGGAGGTGATCCTCTTCATGGTCGGATAGATCGCCACCAGCAGCAGCGACAGCAGTGCCACGCCGCCCGCGAACTTGTTGAGCTTGAACAGCACGGCGGCGCCGACTGCGCCCTGCAGCGCCATCCAGATCAGCGCGTGGTGCAGCTTCAGCTCGCCCGACGGCAGCGGCCGCCCGCGCGTGCGCTCGACGCGGGCATCGACCTTGCGATCGACGATGTCGTTCCAGGTGCAGCCCGCACCGCGCATGGCGATGGCGCCGACCGCGAACAGCGCCATGTAGCCCACGAGCTGCGCCCAGTTGGGCGCCGCGGCCAGCGCCGACGACCACCAGCAGGGAAACAGCAGCAGCCAGATGCCGATCGGCCGGTCCCAGCGCGCCAACCGCCCATAGGGGCGTGCCCATGGCGGCAGAAATCGCAGCGTCCAGTGCGTGCTGTCGATATCGGTGAAGCCGGTTGTCCGCCCGGCGGTCATGGCGTCATCATGGGCGTCATAATGCAGCTATGCGCGACAATGATCCATGAAGGCAAACAGATGAGCAGGGATCCATGAGTATTGGGCGTCTCTTCGTCGAGGCCGATCTCGCGGCCGGGGGTGAAGTCCCCCTCGACGAGTCCCAGGTCCACTACCTGCGCAACGTCATGCGGCGGCCCGACGGTTCGCCGCTGCTGCTGTTCAACGGGCGCGACGGCGAATGGCGCGGCGCCCTGTCGGCACGCGGCAAGAAGTCTGCGGTGGCGGAGGTGGGCGAACGCACGCGAGAGCAGGTACCCGAACCCGACGTCTGGCTGTGCTTCGCGCCGGTGAAGCGCGCCCGCATCGACTATATCGCCGAGAAAGCCACCGAGCTTGGCGTCTCCGTGCTGCAGCCCGTGGTGACGCGCCACACGGCCGTCGAGCGGGTCAATGTCGGCCGCCTGCGGGCCAATGCGATCGAGGCGGCGGAGCAGACCGAGCGGCTCACGGTGCCCGAAGTCCGCGATTCGGTCGATCTCGGGAAGTTGCTGGATGGCTGGCCGGAGGGGCGGCGCCTGATGATGTGCGACGAGACAGGCGGCGGGTCGCCCATCGCCGACGCGCTGTCGGCCCTCGACGAGGCGGCGCGCGCGGCCCCCTGGGCCATCGTGATCGGCCCCGAGGGCGGCTTCGCCGAAATCGAGCTGCAGGCCCTCCGTCGCATAAAGGATGTAACGTCTGTGGGCCTCGGTCCGCGCATCCTGCGGGCCGACACCGCGGCGCTGGCAGCGCTTGCATGCTGGCAGGCGCTGGTCGGCGACTGGCGGCGCCCGACACCACGTCTCAGCGGCGATTATCGCGCCTCTAGGGTTACCGTCTGAGCGCTTGCGCAGGCCCCCGGCGATGTGGGAGAGAGCGAATCGAACAGGATGAACCAGCCGCAGGCTCGGGTGAGGTTTTCTCATGCGACCGCGCCGCTCCAAAAGCCTTCACAAGGCGCGGAGCGATCAGGGAGAGTTGATCGTATGTCCGCACCTCCGTCGGGCGGCGGCGCGCCGATCGAAAATCGGCGGCAGCTGATTGAATATTTCGCGGCCGGCAACAAGCCCCGCGCCCAGTGGCGCATGGGCACCGAGCACGAGAAGTTCGGCTACCACACCAAGACCCTGAAGCCCTTGGCCTATGACGGGCCCGACGGCATTCGTGCCATGCTGGAGGGCCTGACACGGTTCGGCTGGGAGCCGGTGATCGAGGGCAACAATCCCATCGCGCTCTTGCGCGGCAAGGCCAGTATCACGCTGGAGCCGGGCGGCCAGTTCGAACTGTCGGGCGCGCCGCTCGAGACCCTGCACGAGGCAGCGGCGGAGAATGGCCAGCATATCGACGAGGTGAAGGAGGTCGCGGGCGAGATCGGTGCGTCGTTCATCGGCTTGGGCTTCGCGCCCGAGTGGACGCGCGAGGACATGCACTGGATGCCTAAGGGCCGCTACAAGATCATGCGTGAGTACATGCCCAAGGTGGGCAAGCTCGGCATCGACATGATGCTGCGCACCTGTACCGTGCAGACCAATCTCGACTTCGACTACGAAGCCGACATGGTCAAGAAGTTGCGCGTCTCGCTGGCCCTGCAGCCGATCGCCACCGCGCTGTTCGCCAATTCGCCCTTCAAGGAGGGCAAGGACGCCGGCTTCAAGAGCTATCGCAGCCACATCTGGACCGACACCGATCCCGACCGCTGCGGCATGCTGCCCTTCGTGTTCGAGGACGGGTTCGGCTTCGAGCGCTACGTCGACTACATGCTCGATGTGCCGATGTACTTCGTCTATCGCGACGGTAAGTACATCGACGCGTCCGGCCAGAGCTTCCGCGACTTCCTGAAGGGCAAGCTGCCGGCGCGTCCGGGCGAGCTGCCCTCGATCAACGACTGGGCCGATCACATCACCACGGCCTTCCCCGAGGTGCGGCTCAAGCGCTACCTCGAAATGCGCGGCGCGGATGCCGGCCCGCTGGGGGCGCTCAATGCGCTGCCGGCGCTGTGGGTCGGGCTGCTCTACGACCAGAGCGCGCTCGATGCGGCGTGGGACCTGGTGAAGGACTGGAGCACCGCCGACCACGATTTCCTGCGCGCCGAAACGCCGAAGTCGGGTCTCGCCACGATGTTCCGCGGCCGCGTCCTGTCGGAATTGGCGCGCGACGTCGTCGAGATCGCCCATGCCGGCCTGCGCGCGCGCAAGCAGCTCAATGCCGACGGCGCCGACGAGACCATGTACCTGGCGCCGCTCGACCGCGCCGTCGCCAGCGGCCTGGCGCCGGCCGACGAACTGCTCGCCAAGTGGCACGGCGAATGGAAGGGATCCTTCGCGGCGCTGTTCCGCGACTGCGCCTACTGAGGTAAGGTCGCGGCATGCTCGATCGTTGCGACCGCGTCCAGATCGCCGTGCACGACGCCGCCAAGGCGGCGCAGCGCTTCGGCCAGTTGCTCGGCAGCCAGGTGTCGCGGCACGACCATAGCCGCCACCTCTCGGCCAAACGCACCATCCTTGCCGTCGGCGAGAGCGAGTTCGAGCTCTGCGAGGCCGACGGCGCGGGTCTCACCCAGGATTTCCTGAGCCGGCGCGGCGAGGGGCTGATGACGGCGGGCTACTGCACTGCCGACCTCGACGGCATGGTGAAGCGCTGGGAAGGACTCGGCATTCCCTACGACCGCGACAACGAACAGCTCTATCTCTCGGCCGAGACGACGTTCGGCCTGCCGATGGTGATCTCCGAGAGCACCTACCGGCCGCGGGTCGGCCCGGTGTCGTTCCTCTACGAGACCACCAATACGCTGATCAGCGACTGGCGCCGCGCCGCTGCGGTCTATGCCGGCCTGTTCGGCCTCGAGCCGTCGCGCTTCAGCGAGATCGGCAGCGAGCGCTTTGGATACATCGGCACGCTCACCTTGTTCGACCCGCCCAACCGGCTTGACCGCATCGAGCTGAGCCAGGTGACCGATAATGTTCATGCGATGGGCCGCTTCGCCCATAAGCACGGCGACTCACTCTACATGTGCTACGTCGAGGTCCACGACTGGCCGAACGTTCGCCAACGCCTGCTCGATGCCAATGCGCGTTACACGCCGCGTGGTTCCGATCCGGTGACCGATCCCGACGGTGGCTGGATCCATCCCAAGGAATTGCACGGGTTGCTGCTCGGCGTCTCGCGCACCGGACTCGCTTGGGACTGGTCGGGCCGCGAAGAATTGGTGCCCCCGATATGAGTCTTTTCAAGAGTTCTGGCATGACCCGTCGTTCGTTCGTTTTCACCGCGCCGGCCCTGTCGGCGGTGCCGACGGTCGCGTACGCGCAGCCGGCGGAGTGGCAGACCGTGGTCGGCCCCGACCTGCGCTTCCGGCTGGAGATGCCGGTGCCGGTCAACAAGACCTCGGCGGGCGAAAAGGAAAAGGGACATGCCGGCGAGAGGATCGCCTGGGCCTCCAAGCGCGCCGACGAGATGTTCGACTTCGACTATGTCGACTACGATCCCGGCTGGTTCTCGTCCAAAGACAGCAAGGTGATGGCGCGCGAGTTGGGGCGTGGCGAGGCCGAGAAGGCCTTCCCGCGCGCTCAGTTCAAGTATGTGCTCGACGAGCCGGTCACCCTGCAGGGCTGGGATGGCTATGCGCTCGACATCGCCGACCAGCAGGGCGCGCTGGTGATGATGCGCACCTACATCGTGAAGGACCGGCTCTATCGCCTGCTCGTCACGGCGAAGAACGACGAGGAGACGAAGGCGGCGGCCGCGCGTTTCCTCGGCTCACTCAGGTTGGCGGAGACCAAGAGCTAGGATGCGTATCTGCATTTTCGGCGCCGGCGCCATTGGCGGCAACTATGCGACGCGTCTCGCGGCGGCGGGCAACGAGGTCTCGGTCGTGGCGCGCGGCCCCCATCTCGACGCGATCCGTGCCAACGGCCTCACGCTGCTGACGGGTGACAAGACGATCGTCGCCAAGGTTGCGGCCAGCGACCGGCCGGCCGATCTCGGCCCGCAGGACGTGGTGATCTCAACCCTGAAGGCCTCCAGCCTGTCGGCAATCGCCGACACCGTAGGCCCGTTGCTCGGACCCGGGACGCCTGTCGTCTTCGCCCAGAACGGCATTCCCTGGTGGTACGGGCACGGGCTGGGCAAGGACCGGCCCAAGGCGCCCGACCTGTCGCGCCTTGATCCCGACGGCGCCCTGCTCAAGACGGTCGGCTTCGACCGCACCCTGGGCGGCGTGATCACCTCGTCCAACCACGTGATCGCGCCCGGCGTGGTGCGCAACATCTCGCCCGAGCGCAATGTGTTGTGGGTGGGCGAGCCCGACGACCGCTGGACGCCGCGCGTCGAGAAGCTGCGCGAGACCCTGATCGCGGCGGGGATCTCCTCGCCGTCGACCACCGATATCCGCTACGACATCTGGCACAAGCTGATGGCGAACCTCACCGGCTCGACGCTGTGCCTCATCCTGCGCCAGCCGACCACCATCCAGGCGACGCCGATGATCAACCGCCTGGCGCGCCGGGCCCATGCCGAAGCGCTGGCCGTCGCCGCCGCGCACGGTGTCGTCCTCGACGATTCTCCCGAGGTCCGCTACGGGCCCAAGCGCGTCTATCCCGACCATCGCCCGTCGATCCTGCAGGACTACGAAGGCGGCCGGCCGATGGAGGTCGAAGCCATCGTGCGCGCCCCCGTCGCCTTCGCGCGCGCCGCGGGCGTTGACACGCCAACGCTCGACGCCATCGAATCGATCGCCGTCAGCCTCGCCGAATCAAAAGGTCTCTATCAGTCCTGAGAGCTTGCTCGATACGCTCACAAGCTCTCAAGGTGAGGGAAGTGGGTCTTTAAGGTGTAAAGCCTTGAGCCTCAGGTCGCGGTGCCGCCGACCGTGAGGGCGTCGATGCGGAGGGTCGGCTGGCCGACGCCGACCGGGACGCCCTGGCCGTCCTTGCCGCAGGTGCCGATGCCCGGGTCGAGCGACATGTCGTTGCCGACCATGCCGACGCGGGTCAGCGCCTCGGAGCCGGCGCCGATCAGGGTCGCGCCCTTGACCGGGCGGCCAATCTTGCCGTCCTCGATCAGATAGCCCTCGGTCACGCTGAACACGAACTTGCCCGAGACGATGTCGACCTGACCGCCACCGAAGTTGGCGCAGTACAGGCCCTTCTTGACGGAGGAGATGATCTCCTTCGGATCCTTGTCGCCGCCCAGCATGAAGGTGTTGGTCATGCGCGGCAGCGGCAGGTGGGCGAAGGATTCGCGACGCCCGTTGCCGGTCGGCGCGACGCCCATCAGGCGGGCGTTCAGGCTGTCCTGCATGTAGCCCTTGAGGATGCCGTCCTCGATCAGCACGTTGCGCTGGGTCGGATTGCCTTCGTCGTCGATGTTCAACGAGCCGCGGCGGTCGGCGATGGTACCGTCGTCGATCACGGTGACGCCCTTGGCCGCGACGCGCTGGCCAAGGCGGCCGCTGAAGGCGGAACTGCCCTTGCGGTTAAAGTCGCCCTCCAGCCCGTGGCCGAC
>CAIYWM010000989.1 GCA_903929895.1 uncultured Alphaproteobacteria bacterium | reverse complement strand
TTTTGCGCGATGTCTTCACCATGGGTGCGCGCCCCATCGCTTGCCTGAACCTGTTGCGCTTCGGTGCGCCCGAACATGCCAAGACGCGCCATCTTGTGTCCGGCGTTGTTGCGGGCATTGGCGGCTACGGAAATTCTTTTGGCGTGCCGACGGTCCGCGGTTCGGTGAATTTTCACACGCGTTATGACGGCAATATTCTCGTCAATGCCATGGCGGTCGGTCTCGCCAAATCGGATGAGATTTTCTACGCCAAGGCGACCGGCATCGGCCGCCCGATTGTCTATCTCGGCTCAAAAACGGGGCGCGATGGCATTCATGGTGCGACCATGGCCTCCGCTTCTTTCGAGGCCGATGCAGAAGAGAAGCGCCCGACCGTGCAGGTTGGCGATCCTTTCTCGGAGAAGCTGCTGCTCGAAGCATGTCTCGAAATCATGGCCAAGGGCTGCGTCATCGCCATTCAGGATATGGGTGCTGCAGGTCTCACTTCGTCTGCCGTTGAAATGGGCGCGAAGGGCGGGCTCGGCATTGAGCTCGATCTCGACAAAGTCCCGTGCCGCGAAGAAGGCATGAGCGCTTATGAGATGATGCTGTCGGAAAGCCAGGAGCGCATGCTCATGGTGCTCGATCCTGCAAAGGAAGCCGAGGCCGAAGCGATCTTCATCAAATGGGGTCTCGATTTCGCGATCATCGGCAAGACGACGGACACGAAGCGTTTTGTCATCAAGCACAAGGGCAAGATCGAAGCCGATCTGCCGATCATGGAGCTTGGCGACGAAGCGCCACTCTACGATCGTCCGCATGTGCCGACACCGAAAAAGCCGGTGATCGAAGCGTCTTCCGTGACGCCGCCCAAATCGAATGCCGATGCGCTCGTGCATCTGTTGGGAACGCCCGATCTCTGCTCCAAGCGCTGGGTCTGGGAACAATATGATCATCTCATCCTCGGCAATAGCGTGCAGCAGCCCGGCGGCGATGCCGGCGTGATCCGCATTGGCGATGGGCCGAAAGGCCTCGCCCTGACAACAGATGTCACGCAGCGCTATTGCGAGGCCGATCCTGTCGAGGGCGGCAAGCAGGCTGTGGCGGAGGCCTGGCGCAATATTACGGCGAGCGGCGCGCTGCCGCTGGCGCTCACCGACAATCTGAATTTCGGCAATCCCGAAAAGCCCGAATATATGGGCCAATTCGTCGGCTGCCTTGAGGGCATTGGCGAAGCCGCACGCGCGCTGGATTTCCCCATCGTGTCGGGCAATGTCTCGCTCTACAATGAGACGCAGGGCCGTGGCATTCTTCCTACGCCATCGATTGGCGGCGTTGGCGTGATCGCCGATGTGAATAAGTCTGCATCCGTCGCTTTCAAAAAGGCAGGCCAGAGCATCATCCTGATCGGCGAGACGAAGGGCTGGCTCGGCCAGTCGATCTACCTTCGCGAACTGCACGGCCGCGAGGAAGGCGCGCCGCCGCCGGTCGACCTCGCCGTCGAGCGCCGCAACGGCGACTTCGTGCGCGGCGAGATCGTCGGCCGCCGCGTCCATGCCTGCCACGACCTGTCCGACGGCGGCCTGCTCGTGGCGCTTGCCGAGATGTGCCTGTCCGGTGGCACCGGCGCCTGCATCAAGGTCCCGGCAAGCGAGGTCGCCCCCCACGCCTATCTCTATGGCGAGGACCAGGGCCGCTACCTGATCGCCACCGACGATGGTCCCGCCCTCGTCGAGGCTGCCCGCAAGGCGGGCGTCCCCGCCGTGCTGCTGGGCTATTCCGGCGGCCCGGACATCTCGATCGACGGGCTGCTCACCCTGCCGCTCCAGGAGTTGCGCGACGCCCACGAAAACTGGCTCCCCGGCTACATGAACAGCGCCGCCTGAGGCCAACGAGAAGGATCGTCCCATGCCGATGCACGCCGACGACATCATCCGCCTGATCAAGGAAGGCATCCCCGACGCCGAGGTCGAGATCCAGGATCTCGCCGGCGATGGCGACCACTATGCCGCCACGGTTGTTTCCCCGACTTTCGCTGGAAAATCCAAGATCCAGCAGCACCAGATGGTCTATGGCGCCCTGGGTGGCCGCATGGGGGGCGTTCTCCATGCCCTCAAGCTGACCACCATGGCGCACAGGCCCTGAACGCCTTATATTCGGACAACCCCGCGCCCCTGGTGGCGCTCTACGGAGATCGATCATGAGCGAACCCCAGGTGTTCGAGCGTATCCGCGACGAGATCGGCAAGAACGACGTTCTGCTGTTCATGAAGGGAACGCCCGTGTTTCCCCAGTGCGGCTTCTCGGCCGCGGTAGTCGACGTGCTGAGCCAGCTCGGCGTGAAGTTCCACGGCATCAACATCCTCGTCGATCCGGAACTGCGCCAGGGCATCAAGGAATTCAGCCAGTGGCCGACGATCCCCCAGCTCTACGTGAAGGGCGAGTTCATCGGCGGCTGCGACATCATCCGCGAGATGTTCGAGACCGGCGAACTCGAGCAGGTCTTCAAGGAAAAGGGCGTGGCGCTGGCCGAAGCCGCGTAACACCTGCCACACAGTTCTGATCTTGTCGAAACGGGGGTGCTCAGGCGCCCCCGTTTTCGTTCGAGCGCCGCACTCCAGCGTTGCGCTCTCCATTGGGTCACTCGAATATCACAGGTTGAGTGAGGCCTTGGAACCGTCCGACATCGAACGGTTATGGTATTGGAGTACCACACGTCGATATCGACGATATCGCGAGGTCGGTACCTGCGTTGAGGCCGGAGGGGGCAAGTCATGTCGAACGGAACTTTCACGAAGTTTCTGGACGCGCTGCGGGCGTTCGAATCGGGTGTCGACTACGATCGCTATGTCTCGGGACAGATCACCGAATGGCAGATCCGGAGCTGGGTGGGCGATGCCAACTGGAACGCCTATCAGGCCGGCCAGCTCTCCTGGCAAGACATGCAGTACACCTCCGTGAATTCGCTGGGCTTCGTCGGCTATCAGTTCGGCGAGCCGCTGCTCATCGACCTCGGCTATTATCAGGGCAATACCGGCAACCTGTGGACCGGTCATTTCACCGGCAAGAACGGCGTCGACAGCTTCGCCACGCTCAAGACCGACATCCAGGAAGCCATCATCCTCGATGCCTTCGGGTACAACCTCAACGTTATCGAGAGCGGGCTCGAGGCCAAGGGCACCAGCCTCGACGCGCTGATCGGTACCCAGCGCACCTATATGGACACCAACGGGCAGAGCGTCACCGTCACGCTCACCCTCACCGGCATTCTTGCCGCCGCCCACCTGCGGGGGGCCTGGGGCACGCTGGACCTTCTCAACAACGGCAGCGCCTCGGCCGACGAGTACGGCACCTCCATCCTCAAATACATCCAGCAGTTCGGCGCCTACGACACGCCGAGCTATTCGACCCTCATCGCCGCCCATCTAGCCGGCAAGACACTCTCCCTCGCCGAGGAACTCTGGCACGACGACTTCAACGATGACGGCGTCGTCTCCGACTACGCTGGCTGGGACGGCACCCAGGCGGACGGCGGCTCTACCGGCGGAGGGACGGGTGGCGGCGGAGAGACGGGCGGCGGCGGAGAGACAGGTGGCGACGGTGCGACCACCGTGACCACCATCAGCTGGATGTGGGGCACCAATACGGTCCTCGCCTTCGACCCCGACCTCGACGTGCTCGATTTCGGCTGGTTCCAGAAGGATAATTTCTCAATCGCCGAGGTGGCCGGCTCGGTCGTCATCACGATCGCCGGCAACAACCAGACTTACAAACTCGACGGCGTGACGCTCGCCGAACTGAGCATGGACAATATCCGCGCGAAGGACGCGGGCACCGTCCAGGAATGGGTCGCCGCCTTCGAAGCAGCGGAGCCGGCGATACCCAGCCTGTCCATCGCCGACGTTTCGGTGCAGGAGGGCAACTCCGGCACCAGGCTCATGACCTTCACCGTGACCCTGTCCGCGGCGGCAGCCGGCCCGGTCACGGTCGCCTATTCCACGGCTGACGGCACCGCCACGTCCGGCAGCGACTATGTTGCCGCAAACGGCACCCTCACCTTCGCCGCGGGGGAAACGTCGAAGACCATCCAGGTGACGGTCAAGGGCGATACGGCCGCGGAGGGCAACGAGGCCTTCACCATCCGCCTCGCCAATGCCGCCGGCGCGACCATCGCCGACGGCTCGGCAACCGGCACCCTCACCAACGACGATGCGGCGGCCACATTGCCCGCGCTCTCGGTGGGCGATGTCGCAATGCGCGAAGGGGATTCAGGCACCGCCGAACTGATGTTCGTCGTCACGCTCGACAAGGCGGCTACCGGCCCCGTGACGGTGAACTACGCCACCGCCAACGGCACCGCGACGGCAGGGTCCGACTATGCCGCTCTCACCGGAACGCTGACCTTCGTGGCCGGCGAGACCTCGAAGATGGTGCATGTGGCCGTCAACGGCGACACCGTGGTGGAGGCGAATGAAACCTTCTCGCTCACCCTGTCCGGCGCCAGCGGCGCAACCATCGCCGACGGCTCGGCGGTGGGGCAGATCACCGACGACGACACGCAGCAGGATCCGGGCAACGGAACCGGCAAGGTCTGGCTCATCAACTCCGTGAGCGGCGCCGATATCGTCGGCTTCAATCCGGCGCTCGACAAGATCGACCTCGGCAACGCCAACATCCATTCCTTCATTGTGATCGACACGCCCCAGGGCTTCGGCTTCAGGAGCCCCTGGAGCGGCGAGACGGTGATCGTGCAGGGCGTCCGCCTTGCCGACCTCTCGGTGGAGAATTTCGAATTCATCGACAACAATCATCTGCGCGAGGCGCTGAGCGGCGCGCTCGCCTGGGAGAACGGACCGGTGCTCACTGCCGACACCGTCTACATGCGCTCCCATGAAGTCGGGCAGGTGGACCGGGTCGCCTTCGATCCTGCGACCGACGTGGTGAGCTTCAAGTTCTATGGCAGCCGCGAAAACCTCTCGATGACCGACAGCACCGAAGGGGTCGTCATCGCAGATCTCAGCACGGGCCAGAAGCTCGTCCTGCTCGGCGTCACCCGGGCCGACCTCTCCCCGGCCAATTTCGAGTTCACCTTCACCCAGGTCCGCGAAGACGACGTGTCCGGCAAGATCGGCATGGGGCAGGTATCGAACGCCCAGATCGTCGACTTCAATCTGCCGATTGCCGGCGGAGGCACGGTGTCGGGGGCGTCCGGGGCGACCGACGGCGTGACCGGGAACGATGGTGGTGCGCTTCCCGCGCTCTCCATCGCCGACCTTTCGGTGGCGGAAGGCAATGGCGACCATGCCCATTTCATGTTCACCGTGACGCTCGACAAGGCCGCCTCGGCGCCTGTGACGGTGGCCTATTCCACCGCCAATGGCACGGCCACGGCCGGTGCGGACTATGTCGCCTCGGGCGGCACCGTCACCTTCGCCGCCGGCGAGACCTCCAAGATGGTCCATGTGGACATCAAGGGCGACGTGCTGGCCGAGGGCAACGAGACCTTCACGGTCAACCTCTCCAATCCAGCCGGCGCAAAGATCGCCGACGGCACCGCCATCGGCACCATCATCGACGACGACGGCGCCCCGGTCCTGCCGGCCCTGTCCATCGCCGACCTCTCGGTGGCGGAAGGCAATGGCGATCATGCCCACTTCATGTTAACCGTGACGCTCGACAAGGTCGCCTCGGGGCCCGTGACGGTGGCCTATTCCACCGCCAACGGCACGGCAACTGCCGGCTCGGACTACGTGGCCACCAACGGCACCCTCACCTTCGCGGCGGGCGAAACCACGAAGACGGTGCATGTGGATATCAGCGGTGACACCGTGCTCGAGGGGAACGAGACCTTCGCGGTCACGCTCTCCAATGCCAGCGGCGCCTCCATCGCCGATGCGACCGCCGTCGGCACCATCGTCAATGACGATCCCCAGGCTGACCAGGGCCATGTGGGCAACGGAAGGGCCGATACCTTCGCGATCACCTGGGCCTGGGGCACCAACACGGCGATCGATTTCGACACCGCCCTCGACACGCTCAACTTCAGCTGGATGGCCAAGGACAGCTTCTCGATCGCCGAGGTGAACGGCTCGACCGTCATCACCATCGAAGGCAACAATCAGACCTACAAGCTGACCGACGTCGCACTCGCGGAACTCTCCCT
>CAIYWM010000988.1 GCA_903929895.1 uncultured Alphaproteobacteria bacterium | reverse complement strand
GAACGATCTCGCCGCGCTCTATCGCGCGGCGCGCGCCGGCGCGACCGCCGACCTCGCACCGGCGCCGCGCTTCGCCGACTACGCGGCGGCGCAGACGGAAACCCGGGACGAGCGCGCCCAGGACCTTGCCTGGTGGGCCGGCCAGTTCGCCGACCTGCCGCCACTGCCCGACCTGCCGGTGGACCGGCCGCGGCCGCCGCTCCGCTCCTTCGCCGGCGCCACTTACACGACGCGGTTCGATGGTGGCCTCCACGCCGCGCTCCGCAAGACCGGCGCGGCGAGCGGCACGACGCTCTTCTCCGTCCTGTTCACCGCGCTGCAGGCCGTGCTCGGCCGCCTTGCCAACGCCTCCGACGTGGTGATGGGCGTGCCGGTCGCCGGCCAGTCGGTCGACGATCAACCCGACCTCGTCGGCCATTGCGTTCAGATGCTGCCCTTCCGTGCGGCCGTGGACTGGCAGGCGCCGTTCGATCGCCACGTCGAGGCAGTGGCGCAGCGCCTGCTCGACGGCTTCGACCATGCGCGCTGCACCTACGGCACGCTGGTACGCGCGCTGCCGATACAGCGGGTCGCCAATCGACTGCCGCTCACCGAGATCCAGTTCAACCTGGAGAAGGTTGCCGACACGCTCGACTTCGGTGGCCCCAGGGTCTCGGTCACGCCCAACGGCAAGGCCGCCGTGAATTTCGACCTGTTCGTGAACATAATCGAGTCCGCTTCCGGACTCCGGATCGATTGCGACTACAACAGCGACCTCTACGACGAGGAGACGGTCGCACGGTGGATGGTGCATTACCGGCGGCTGCTCGAGGGTCTCGTCGCGGCGCCGGCCACGGCCATGGCCGCGCTGCCGCTGCTCACGCCCGCGCAGGAGCGCTTCGTCCTCGACGAGGTCAACGACAGCGCGGCGGTCTATCCGCGCGAAAGCTGCCTGCACGAGTTGTTCGCCGCGCAGGTGGCGAAGACACCCGACGCCGTCGCCGTCGTTGACCGCAGGGGCGCGCTGACCTACGCCGAGCTCGACCGGCACTCGACGCGGCTCGCACAGGAGATGCTGGGCGTCTGCGAGAAGCGCCACGGCCGGATCGCCATCGCGGTCGACCGCTCGCGCCTGCTGCCGGTCGCGCTGCTCGCCGCCCTGAAATCGGGCCACGCCTACGTGCCGCTCGACGCAAGCCAGCCGATCGACCGATTGAAGCAGATCGCGATCGCCGCCCAGATCGACGGCCTTGTCTGCCAGGACGACCGAATCGCAGGGATTGCGCCTTATGCTTTTGCGCTGCGCGCCGACCGGCTCCCCCTCGACGAGGTGCTGCAGCGCCACCCCCTGCCCAAGGTGACGGCTGACGGGACGGCCTACGTTCTCTTCACGTCGGGGTCGACCGGTACGCCCAAGGGCGTCGAGGTCGGCCATCGCTCGCTCACCAACCTGATCACCGACGTGGTCCGCCGGCTCGAACTCACGGCGAGCGACGTCACGATCGGCTCCAGCGCCATCACTTTCGACGTGGCCGCCACCGAGCTCTTTGCACCGCTGGTGAGCGGCGGCCGTCTCGTGCTGAGCGAGGCGGACGAGGTGAGGACCGGCGTCGAACTGATCCACGTCGCCCGGGAATCGGCCGCCACGCTGATGCAGGCGACGCCGACCCTGTGGCGCATGCTGCTCGACGCGGGCTTCACCTCGTGGCCCGGCCTGCGCATGATCACTGTCGGCGAGGCGATCTCGCGCGCCACCGTCGACCGGTTGATCGAAGGCGGCGGGCGGCTGTGGAACCTCTACGGCCCGACCGAGACCACGATCTACTCCTCGGGCCGCGAGATGCTGCCGGGCGAGACCGGGGTCACGATCGGCCGGCCGCTTGCCAACCAGCGCCTCTACGTGCTCGACGACCGTGACCAGCTGGCGCCGCCGGGCACGGTCGGCAACCTGTTCATCGGTGGCGACGGGCTCGCCAAGGGATACTTCGACCGCAGCGACCTCACCGACGCCGCCTTCCGTGCCCTCGCGCTGGCCGGCCGCGCGCCGCAGCGTCTCTACCGCACCGGCGACCTCGCCCGCCTGCTGCCGTCGGGCGAGTTCGAGTTGCACGGGCGCATCGACCATCAGGTGAAGCTGCGCGGCTTCCGGATCGAGCTCGAGGAGATCGAGGCAGTGCTGCGCCAGGCGTCCGGCGTGCGCGACGCCGCCGTGGTTCTGCGCACCGACATCGGCCCCGATCCTCTGCTGGTCGGCTACGTGGCAGGCGATGCGCGCGCGGCCCAGCTCTCGGCCTTCCTCGCCGGCCGGCTGCCGGCCTACATGGTGCCGTTGCGCTGGATGACGCTCGATGCGCTGCCGGTCACGCCCAATGGCAAGACCGACCGCAACGCACTGCCCTTGCCCGTACCGGCCGCCGCGGCGCCGGTCAGCAGCCCGCCGCGCACGCCGCTCGAGGGCCGCATCGCCGCAGTTTGGGCGGCCGTCATCGGCCTGCCCACGGTCGGCGCGCACGACCCGCTGTTCGCCCTGGGCGCGGATTCACTTCAGGTGTTCCGCATCGCCGCCCAGCTCGACCGGGAGGGGATCGCGGTCAGCGCTCGCGACCTGATGAAGAACCCGACGGTGGCCGCTCTAGCGGAAGCGATCGATGGCGCGCCGGCGGCGTCGCGAGAGGCCAACGTCCGTCGCGGCCCCGCTCTTGCCGACTTCCGGCATGGCGCGCGGCGGCGGACGCTCAATTCGTGAACACGGGCGAACATGACGGCAGGCTGACGGCGGCGGACGCGCAGGCGTTCGCCTGCACGATGCTGCAGGAACGCTTCTTCGCCCAGCAGCGCAGCCGCGGACCGCAGGGACTGAACATCGCCATGCGCTGGCTGGTGACCGGCACGCTGTCGCATGCCGCAGCGGAGGGCGCGCTGCAGGCGCTGATGCGCCGGCACGAGATCCTGCGCACCTCGTTCCGCGAGATCGACGGCCGGCTGGCGCAGGAGGTGCATCCGTCCTGCCCGGTGAAGCTGAACGCCATCGACCTGACGGCGCTGCCGGCCGAGGAGCGCGAGTCGCGCGCCGAGGAGATCGCCCGCGCCGAAGCCGTGGCGCCGATCGATCCTGCGGTGGCGCCGCTCCTGCGCTCCTGCCTGCTGCGGCTGACGCCCGACCGTAGCGTCCTGCTGCTCACCCTGCATTCGCTGATCTGCGACGGGTGGTCGACCGGCTTGATCGTAAGCGAGCTGCGCGCAGCCGCCGAGGCGATCGACGACGGGCGCGCGCCCGACGCCACACCGCCCGACCTGCAGTTCGCCGACTACGCTGCCTGGCAGAACGAGCTGCTGGCGAGTGGCGAACTCGACGAGGCGCGCGCCTACTGGATGCGGCGGCTCCGCGGCGCTTCGGCCACCCCCGTGCCGGCCGACCACGCCCTGCCCACCGGCACGCGGCCCGGCGAGCGCAGCAACATCACCTCGCTGCTGCTGCCGGGTGACCTCAGCGCGGCGGTCGAGAGCTTCGCGCGGAAGCATGGCGCCACGCTGTTCGGTCTGGCCGTGGCGGCGTTGGGGCTGATGCTGCATCGCGTGACGGGGAGCGCCGAAATCGTGTTCGGCTCCCAGGTCGCCAACCGCGAGGAGCCCGAGGCTGCGGAGCTGATCGGGCCGACGGTGAACTCGATCACCCTCTGCCTGCCGGTCGACGACGCCATGACCCTGCACGGCTTCGTCGGCGTCGCCAACGAGCGTGTGCAGGAAGCGCTGCGCCACCAGCGCCTGCCGTTCGAGATCGCCGAGAACTTCGCCGCGCGCCGCGACGGGCAGCCGCTGCACGCCGCCAACCTCGTGCTGCACCGCTCCTATTCC
This sequence comes from uncultured Alphaproteobacteria bacterium, assembly GCA_903929895.1. Classification (GTDB taxonomy): domain Bacteria; phylum Pseudomonadota; class Alphaproteobacteria; order Reyranellales; family Reyranellaceae; genus Reyranella. Next base: position 4,150 of record CAIYWM010000988.1, on the reverse strand, counting down.
GGCACCACCGAGACCGAGCGCGACGGTACGGGCCGCTTCGGCCTGGTCTCGCTGCCCTCCTTCTCGTCGGGCACACAGTGGCCACTCAACTTCTACATGATCGGCCGCGACGAAGGCTAGCGCCTGTCCTGCGAGGCCGATGCCGGCCTCTACGAGCCGGCCACCGTCAAGGCGCTGCTGGACGCGTGGCGCCTCTGCCTCGAGACGCTCGCGACCGCGGCCGACGGGCCGCTGGCGGCGAACGCGGCTCTGGCCGGCATCGCGGCCCCCAGCGGGACGTTGCCGTCGGGGCGCCCGGCCGTGGCGCATGGCGAGCCCATCCCGGTGCACGAGCCGGAACGGCAGGTCGTGCGCTTCCACGAGGACGGTCCGCGCACGCCGATGATCGTGCTCAACAACCGCTCGGTCTATTTTCAGCTCGCGCGCCAGCTCGGCGAGCAGCGACCCTTCACCGACATCCTGATGTACCACCAGGACGGACCCGTCGATCTCGACGCCTACACGTTCGAGGATTTCGGCGCCTATGCGGTGCGGCTGATCCGCTGGGCGCAGCCGCGCGGGCCCTACATCCTGGGCGGCCACTGCATCTATGGCGTGCTGGCCTTCGAGGCGGCGCGCCAACTCACGGCGATGGGCGAGAAGGTGCCGCTGGTCGCGCTGTTCGATAGCTGGGCGCCCGGCTATCGCGAGACCATGTCGCGCTGGGAGCGCGTGCTGCGCCGCCAGCAACTCCGCCTCGACCGGTACAAGAAGCGCGTCAGGCGGTTCCGCGAGGGCGAGGTCGGCTTCGACGAGCTGTTGCGCAAGCCGGTGCTCTACCATCTCGGCCTGCTGCCCCCGGAAGCAGGACCGACGCGGCAGGCACTGGCCGGCGAGTGGTTCGACGACTATCTCTACAGCAAGGTCGCGCAGTACCGGCCGACGCCCTATGCCGGCGACGTCGTGCTGTTCCGCAGCAACGAGCCGCTGCGCGGCCGGCTGTTCGACGAGCACATGGGCTGGAAGCCCCTGGTCGCCGGCACGTTCGCCAAGGTCGACGTGAACAGCGGCCATTTCGACATGTTCCGCGAGCAGCCAGCGGCCGAGATCGCAACCGTCTTGCGTCCGCTGTGACCCTCCTCCGCCTATTCCTCTTCGCTGTGCTGGTCGTGGCCGTTGTCATGGCGGCCGGCTGGTACGTCCTCGTGCCGCGCTGGCCGACGCCCGGCGGTCCCGACGCGGTCGCCGAGAGCAACGCCACGCTGAAGGACGCCAACGGGCGGCCGCTCGTCGTGACGATCTGGCAGCCGCGCGAGCTCAAGGGGCCGGCGCCGCTGGTCCTCTATTCGCCGGGCTGGGGCGGAACGCGCGCGCAGAGCCGCGCGCAGGTCGAGAATCTCGCGAGCAACGGCTTTGTCGTCGTGGGCGTCGATGACTATGCGAGCGACCGCGCCACCGACCCGGACAAGGGCGTCTCGTTCGAGCTGCTCACCGAGGCGCAGACGGAGGAGTCGATGCGGCGCGCGGCGCGCCATGTCACCACCCAGGGCAACCGCATTGTCGAGGTGCTGGCGGCACTGCGCGACGGACAGCTTCCCGATCTCGCCGACCGGATCGCCCTCGACCGCGTCGGCGTGCTCGGCATGTCGATCGGCGGCCCCTCTGGCCTGGCAGCCGCGTCCAAGGACCCGCACATCGTCGCGGTCTACAATCTCGATGGCGGCCTGTTCGGCCCCGCCGCCCGTCGCATCGGCGTGCCAAACTACTTCCTGATGTCGAGCCGCGAGGCCTTTCCCTCCGATGCCGAGCTCGCCTCACCCGATGCGTTTACGCGCAACTACGCCAAGGTGAGTGCCCTCGACATCCCGCACAACAGTCTTCGCATGGAGCGGCCGCACGGTTACTGGGCGCAGATCCCGGCTGCCGAGCACAATGACCTCGCTGATGGGCTGTTCCGGATGCGCCGCCATCTGCCGATCCGCACGAACTTCGAACGCACGGACATCAACGAAGCGATCGGCAGGACCCAGGCCGCCTTTTTCCGAAGCGCCCTGCTGCGCGACGAGGCAGCCCTCCGGGCGTTGCTCGGCCGCAGCGATCAGACGTTGCGCTGGATCAGTCCGAATTCACCGCCACCGGGTACCGCCACGGCACGGCAGTAGTCGCCCGGCTCGAGGTGCAGCCACCAGGCGCCCGGCGACTCGGGCGGCGCGACGGCCATGACGGGGCGCGGCCCGTCGATCGAGACCGCGAAGCTGTCGAGCGGCAGCGCGAGTCCGAGGCCGATCGCCTTCACCACCGCCTCCTTGAGCGTCCAGATTCGGAAGAAGGCCTGCCGCGGGTCACGATGCCGCTCGATGGCGCCGACCTCGTCGGGATGGAAGTAGCGTCGCGCGAGGTCGAGATGGTCGACGGCGCGCATCATCTCGAGGTCGGCACCGATCTCCGGGCCGTCGCTCACCGCCAGCAGCGCGCGATCCTGCGAATGGCTGAGGTTGAAATGCACGCCGGGATGGTCGGCGAGCCGTGGTTTGCCGAACTCGTTCAGCAGGAAGACGAGGCTGCGGGGATCACGGCCGAGATGGTGGCCGAGCAGGGCGCGGAGCTGGGCGCGCGCCGCCACGAAGCGACGCTGCAGCAACGGACCGACGAAGCGTTGCGCGCGGTCGCGCTCCTCATCGGTAAGCAGGGTCTCGCCGCCTGGCGGCTCGTCGTCGAGAGACCAGGACCAGAGTTGGATGTCGTGTCGGCTCATGCTACGGCCGCGATCTTGGACACTCCGTCGGCGGTTGGCTAGGTTCGCGGCGGTGCTGAATCCTTTCGAAAATCTCGCCTTCATGGCCTATGGCCGCTTCCGTGCCCTGCGCGGCGAGCCGGTGCGCTTCCGCGGCGCCTTCGCCTCCTACGACGAGGCACTGGCGAACGTCCGGGCCGGCCGGCTGGCAGGCTACGACCACGACAGCGTCGCACCGGTGTCGCAGGCGTTCATGCAGGAGTGCGCGCCGTGGGATTACCCGGTGCTCTACTGGCTGCAGCGCCTGGCGCCCGACATGCAATGCCTGGTCGACGCCGGTGGCCATGTCGGCGTGAAGTACCGTGCTTTCGCGCCCTATCTCGACCTCGATCGGCTGCAATGGGTGGTCTACGATCTGCCCGCGCTGGTACGGGCCGGCCGCGCGCAGCAGCGACCGCAAGACCGCACTCTCTCCTTCGTCGAGCGCCTCGAGGAGGCGCCGTCCGCGGACGTGCTGCTGGCCTCGGGCCTGCTGCCTTATCTGCGCGAGCCGTTCGAGAAGCTGGTCGGCCGCCTTAGCACTCGGCCGCGCCACATCCTGCTGAACAAGGTCGTGACGCGCGACGGCCCGACCGTCGTCACACTCGAGAATTTCGGCCTGGCCGAAGTGCCCTACCAGATGCGCAATGTGCATGAAGTGCCGGCAGCGCTGCAGAAGCTGGGCTACGAGATCCTCGACGAGTGGACCATCGACCAGCTCGCCCACCGCATCCAGACGCATCCCGAACTCGGCCGCTGCACCTATCGCGGGTACGTCGCGCGGCTCAAAAGCTAGGCCGGGTTCGTCGTCTGGAACGGCATCTCCTTCGGACTGCTCCGAGTCGGTCAATCGGGGTGCAGTACAGGCAGGGCCGACAATTTCCTGGCCGCGAAATCGAGGAACGCGTCGATCTTCGGTGCGCGATGGGCGCGGCCCTTCGTGAGGAGTTGCACCGGCAGCCGCGGCGCCTCGAAGCGGCGCAACAGGCGCACGAGACGTCCGGCGGCAAGATCCTCGGCGACCTGATAGGAGAGGAACTGTGCGATGCCGCGGCCTTCGCGCGCCAGGCGCAGGCGGGTCTCGATATCGTCGACGCGCAGCCGGCCCGCGAGATGGGTGGGCGCGCCGCGACGGCGACCGCCGAAGGTCCATTCCATCGCCCCACGGGACGTGCCCAGCAGCGCCTCGTGCCTTGCAAGATCCGCCGGCGCCGTCGGCGTCCCATGTGTGGCGAGATAGGCGGGACTCGCCACCCACTGTCGCCGGACGTGCCCGACCGGCCGGGCGACGAGACCTGAATCGGCAAGGGCGCCGATGCGGACCGCCACGTCGATCCCTTCCTCGATGAGGTCGACGTTGCGGTCGTTGAGCAAGAGTTCGATCTCGACGCCGTCGTG
>CAIYWM010000987.1 GCA_903929895.1 uncultured Alphaproteobacteria bacterium | reverse complement strand
AGCTCGGCGTGCCGACAGTCGACTATGGCAACAACATCCGCCAGATGGCGCTGGAAGAGGGCGTCGCCGACGCGTTCAGCTTCCCGGGGTTCGTGCCGGCCTACATTCGCCCGCTGTTCTGTCGCGGCGTGGGACCGTTCCGCTGGGCCGCGCTGTCGGGTGATCCCGAGGACATCTATCGCACCGACGCGAAGGTGAAGGAGCTGCTGCCCGACAACAAGCATCTCCACAACTGGCTCGACATGGCCCGCGAGAAGATCAAGTTCCAGGGCCTGCCGGCACGCATCTGCTGGGTGGGACTCGGCGACCGCCATCGCCTCGGACTCGCCTTCAACGAGATGGTGGCCAAGGGCGAACTCAAGGCACCGATCGTGATCGGCCGCGACCATCTCGATTCGGGCTCGGTCGCCAGTCCCAACCGCGAGACCGAGGCCATGAAGGACGGCTCGGACGCCGTGTCCGACTGGCCCCTGCTCAATGCGCTGCTCAACTGCGCCTCGGGCGCGACCTGGGTGTCGCTGCATCATGGCGGCGGCGTCGGCATGGGCTTCTCCCAGCATGCCGGCATGGTCATCGTCTGCGACGGCACACCCGAAGCGGGCAAGCGCATCGAGCGCGTCCTGTGGAACGACCCGGCGACCGGCGTCATGCGCCACGCCGATGCCGGCTACCAGGACGCCATCGACTGCGCCCGTGAAAAGGGGCTCAATCTGCCGAGTGTCTAGGTCTCAGGAAGCCACGCATGACCTTCTCGCTCGTCGGACGCTGTGCCCGCACCAACATGCTGGGTGCCGTCGTGACCACCTCGTCGATCTCGGTCGGGTCGCGCTGCTCGCACGCGCGGGCCGGCATCGGCGCAGCCCTCACCCAGCATCGCACCGATCCCCGGCTAGGGCCGCTGGCCCTCGATCTGCTGGCTCATGGCTTCTCCGCTCCCGAGGCGATGCAGGCGGTGGTCGCGGCGACGCCGCACCGGCACTGGCGGCAACTGGCCCTGATCGATGCGGCGGGCCGCACGGCCGTCTATTCGGGCGCCAATGTCCGGGCCGAGCGCGGCGAGGCTCAGGGGAGGGATTGCGCATCGATCGCCAACATCGTTCGGTCCGCGGCGCTGCCGCAGGCGATGGTGAGCGCTTTCGAAGCCTCTCCCGACATGCCGCTGGCGCGGCGCCTGCTCGATGCGCTCGCGGCCGGCGAAGCGGCCGGCGGCGAGTACCAGCCAGTGACCTCGGCGGCTTTGGTCGTGGTCGACCGCGAGTCCTTTCCCTATGTCGATCTGCGTGTCGACGATCACGCGCAGCCCATCGCCGAACTGGCCCGCCTCTGGGCGAAGTACGAACCCGAAGCCCACGCTTACGTGATCCGCGCCGTCGATCCGGAAGCCGCCGTGCCGCCACCCGGGATGAAACTCACGCCGACATGATTATGTAATGCAACTATTTCGCGGCGCCGGCATTTGTCCGGTATGCCCCGCGATGATCTCCATCCCGAAGAACTGGTCGAACCGGCTGACAAGGCCGCCCGCGAGCGGCTCGAAGCCGAGATGAAGCGGGCGCTTTGGGCGCATCAGGCGGCCCGGTCGTGGGCAGCGCTCACGGCCGAGAAAGTATCTCAGCCAAATCTCTGATTGCCGACGGCGTCGAAGCGGCAGCCCAGCCTGTATCTCGAAGACGGGTGCAGGCAGCGCACCATCGTGACCGGCGTCGTGCGCGTCCACGTCCGCCGGGTCAGCATCAGGCAGGGCTCCGTTGGGTCGATCTGGAGTCGGCTGGCCTGTTCGGGGGTGGGCAGCACGGCATCCACGACATGCTCGATCTCGTCGAACGGCACGTTCTGCACGAGATACTCCCCCGGCGGCACGACGCTGAAATCCTGGTCGAGGAAGTCCGGCACCACCTGCGGATTGACGTAGCGGTCCTCGAACTGGACCGGCACCTCGTTCTCGAGATGAAGGCACACCGAATGGAACACCGATTGCCCCGACCGCAAGCCGAGCCAGGCGGCGATGTCGCCGGGTGCCGCCACGCGCTCCGCCGAGAGCAGGGCACAGCGATAGTCGTGCCCGCGCTGCCGCACCTCGCGGGCGATGCTGGCGATGTGCAGCAGGGTCGATTGCGGCTTGTCCTCGGCGACGAAACTGCCGACGCCGGCGACCCGCACGATCCGGCCCTGCTGGACCAGGTCGCGCAGCGCCCGGTTCACGGTCATGCGTGACATGCCGAAGCGGCTCACCAGCTCGTGCTCCGACGGCAGGCGGTGACCGGGTGGCCACGAGCCGTCCTGGATGTGGCGCACGATGTAGTCCTCGACCTGCTGGTAGAGCGCGGTCGGTTCCATCGGTGCCTCAGTGCGCCGCGGCGATGGCTTCGACCCGGATTTCCTCGGTGAGACGGGCCTTGAGTGCCATGAATTCAGGCGAGGTCTTGATCGTGTAGTGCCGCGGGTGAGGGAACCCGACCTCGATCTCTGCCTTGATGCGGCCCGGGCGGGCGCTGAACACGACGACGCGGCTGGCCATGAAGATGGCCTCGTCGATGTCGTGGGTGATGAACATCACCGTCTTCTGCGCCTGTTCCCAGATGCCGAGCAGCAGCTCCTGCATGAGGACGCGCGTCTGGTTGTCGAGCGCGCCGAATGGCTCGTCGAGCAGCAGGATCTTCGGATCGTTGGCCAGCGCGCGGGCGATCGCCACCCTCTGCTGCATGCCCCCCGAGAGCTGCTTGGGAAAATGATCCTCGAAGCCGCGCAGGCCGACCTGGGCGATGAACCTGTCGCTGATCTCGCGCTGCTCGGAGAGCTTCATGCCCTTTTCGCGCAGGCCGAAGCAGATGTTCTGGCGGACGTTGAGCCAGGGGAAGAGCGTGTAGCTCTGGAACACCACGCCGCGGTCGGCGCCGGCGCCCACGATCTTGGTGCCGTCGAGCCGGATCTCGCCCGTCGTCGGCGTCTCCAGGCCGGCGACCAGGCGCAGCAGGGTGGACTTGCCGCAGCCCGAGGGGCCAAGCACGGTGATGAAGTCGTTGTCGCCGACCTCGAGGCCGATCGGCAGCAGCGCCTGGGTCGCCGGCGCGTTGCGCCGGTGGCCGGGGAAGGTCTTGGAGACGTCGCGGATCGACAGCCGGCTCATCGCAGCAGGCTCCACGAGAAGAGGTGCTGGTTGACCTTCTTGAACAGCACATCCGAGAGCAGGCCGACCAGGCCGATCACCACGATGCCCGCGATGATGTGGTCGGTCGCCATCAGCGCCTGGCTGTCGGTGATCATGTGGCCAATGCCCGACGAGGCGCCGATCAGCTCGGCGACGATGATGTAGGTCCAGCCCAGT
>CAIYWM010000986.1 GCA_903929895.1 uncultured Alphaproteobacteria bacterium | reverse complement strand
CGCAACAGGTCAGCGCCACCATGAAGCCGATGAAGATGCACTTGAGAGGGGGAATGATGAAATCCCGCACCGTCAGGGCGCGCAGTACGAGGTCGACGAAGTCCTGGATCGAATAAGCGACCAAGCCCAGCGCCTGCGCCAGGAGGTACCCCGTAGACAGGGTCAAGAGCAACAGGACGGTCGCGAGACAGAAGGCCCCTATGGCGAAGCCGAACGCGCGGGGCACGACCAGCAGCACAAGGGGATCGAGCCCCTGGATCTCGAATAGCCGCAGCGAACCATTGGTTCGGGCCTCGCCGAGTTCGATCAGCGTCGCGGTACCGTTGCGCCCGAACATGATCAGGCCGATCAGGATGGGCACCAGCTCGCGCACCAGCAGCGTCACGATGACCGGCCCCATCTGGCCTGTCGTGCCAGTCTGGGCGAGCCAGTAGACGGCTTGCGACACGAGCGCGAAACCCACCAGAACCGCCGCGGCAAAGATGGTGGGCAGGGAACGGACCACAACGTCATGCAGCACGCGCTTGAATTCCAGCCACGCTGGTCCGCTCCAGGTTCTGCGTCGCAGCGCGACCATGAGGACGGTTGCTGCAAAGGCAATGAAGAGCAGCAGTCGGCGCGTATGGTCGATGGTGGCCATCCCCACGGCCGCCAGCGCGCGGCGGGGCCAGCCACGCAACTGCACGCGATGGGCGGCGCCGACCATCACAGGCGACCGACCATCACGAAGGTCCGCATGTTGCCGGTCTCGGGCATGAAATAGCTGCCGCGCGGGCGGAAGAGAAAGGTTCCCGACAACAGGGTATAGGCCGTCTCCGAAGCCGCGATCGTGCGCATGGCCGCGGTATCGGCCAGTACCTTGGCGATGCCGACCGAGGCGCCCCACAGGTTGCGACTCGAGGGATCGGCGCCGACGGTCGAGTTCACGACCATGCCGACGTCGATGGCGAGGCGGAAGTCGATGGTCGTGCCCCACTTCTTTTCGAGCCCGACCAGGCAGTCGCGCAGCTCGAGCATGGCCGCAGCAATGCACTGCGCATTCTCCGCAGCCGCATCCTTCTCGCGGGCGAGCGCTGCCAGTACGATCTGGTCGCCGAGCAGGGCGGCGTAGTCGACGCCGCTGGTCTCGATCACGCGGCGCAGCTCGAAGACGATGGCATCCATGGCCGTGCTCGCGCCTCCCTCCGCTGGCGGCTGCACGACCGTGGCCCAGTCCGGCAGCCTGACGACACCGACCGCTGCCGTGTCCACGGCGCTGTCGCCCAGAGCTTCAAGGGACGAGCCCAGGCGGATCAGCGTGCGTTCGAGCAGGATGTGACGTTGGGTGAGGCTGTCCGGAGGCGGTGCTTCAACCGGCGCCGGCGGCGCGGCAGGGGCGGCCCTCGGGAAAATGCCGTCACCGTCGCCGGCCGCGACCGGGACGGCCGCGGTGCGGAGGCGCAAGGCCAGCAGCAGCGCCAGGGCATTGCAGTATGTAGCCAGTCCGGCGCCGCGATCGCCTTGTGGCGGATCCTCGATCGTCAGCATGCCTACCGGGTCGCCCTCCGGGCCGAGGGGTTGGATGTAGACCCTGCTGATCTCGAGCGGCGACAGATAGCTGGCGAAGAGTTCGGCAGCACGCCGGTCACGTCCGGTGGCCACTGCCTGGATCGGCTGGCCGGTGGCAAGCGCGGCGAACAGGTTGGGCAGCTCGTCGCGATGCAGTTCGAGTCCGGATGTGTGGTCATTCGCGGTCCGGTCGAAGCAGTCGTCGCAGGACAGTGTGCGGCCGTCGGGACCGAGGCGCCAGACCGCGACGCGCTTGGCGGCGCAGGCCCGGACGGCGCTCTCGGTGGCGGCCTTCAGGGTTTCTCCGGCGTCGCCCGGCGAAGCCGCGTCGCGGGTGAAATCGACGAAGCTCTGCAGGCGCAGCTCAACGGCCTGCTGACGGGTCGCGGCTGCGGCGGCGCGACGCTCGACCCGTATGTTGCGCCAGGCCAGGACCCCGGCAATGCCGGCGACGATCAGCACGGCGACGATCGACATGACGAGCTCAACCACGCCGCTGTCGCTGACGAAGCCCCCGACGTCAGACGCCGGAACGATGACCAGGATTTGCCATTCGCCCGCGGTCAGTCGCCTCATTGGCAAGGCCAGGACGACGATGCGTCGGTTGCCGAAGTCGAGAACCTTGCGTTCGAAGTTTCCCAATCGCACGAGATCATAGACCCGCGTGAGGACGGGGTCGCCCATTTCATAGAGCATGGGAGCCCGCGACGTTGCGCCCTCCTTCAGCAACCAGTCGTCGGCCGGGTAGGCGACAACCTCGCCGGTGCGGTCGACAATCAACGCCATGCCGCGCGGGCCTATGTTCTCCCGATCCTTCAGGATGGCGCTGAGCGACGCCAGCTCCACATCAACGGCCATCACTGTCTTGAGGCCACCCTTGTCGCTGATCTGTG
>CAIYWM010000985.1 GCA_903929895.1 uncultured Alphaproteobacteria bacterium | reverse complement strand
GGTCAGTTCATTGAGCCGCACCGACCAGCCGATCTCGACCATGATCTCGGCAACTGGTTTCATGGCAGCGCGCATCGCCGCCTGTTCCTGTTCGGTGAGGTCAACCACGGCCGATGACCTCCGCGCCAAGTGCGACCAGAAGCCTTGGCACGCCATCGAGCAGAACCAGACCGAGGGGCGCGGCTGCTTCGAGCGCACCGGGTCGAACCATCCAAAACCACGGGTCGGTCGTCGGCAAACCGCGCAGAGCGCGCCACGCGGATGCCACAGCCTCAGTCGCTGTTGCGCGGACATGGGGGACGATCCCTTGCGTCATGCCGCCCTCCCGAGACTGGCCCGGAAGACCGCCGCCTTGATGGCGTCCCGGCTCCACAGGAAGTTCAGGTGGCAGTTGGCGGCGTATTTCGAGAGGCCGAAGTCGAGCGATGCGTCCGGATACCCCGACCTGCGCAGCAGCTCCTGTTGCTTGAGGCTGGCCGGTTGCGAGAGCCAGCCCCGGCTCTTGCTGGCGGCATCGGTGCTTTCGACCTGGCGGAGAAAATCATCGGCCGCCGCCAGGACCTGCGGGCGGTCCCCGACCGCGAGGTGCCGAAGCCGTCCTTGCCGCGGGCGCCCGACCGCATGCCAGTGCGTGCCATCGAAGAACACGCCGGACCAGGCATCGAAGCCGCTGGCGATCAGCGCGTGATCGTCGCCGAACAGGTCGCACCAGCGGAACGGCGAGCGGTGCAAGAGATCGATCTCAGTGAGGTCGAAGCTGTCGAGAACCCGCTTCTCGCGAGGCTGCCGTGCCCAGACGTGACCGCAGAAGGGACAGACAGAGGTGCCGAGCGGCAGTTCCGCGTCGCATTCGGGGCAGGTCTTGTAAGGGGCAGCACCCGGCTCCGTCTCCTCGACATCGAGCCGCACTTCCTGCTCGATCGAGCCGTGGCGCTGCGCGGCACCCGCGAAATCGAGCACGATGCAATCGGTCTTGATGATGCCGGGAAAGCGCTCGGGATCGACTTTGCGCAAGCCCCGCCCGACCGCCTGAATGAAGGTGCCCTTGTGCAGCATCGGCCTCAGGATCGCGATGCAGCCGACCGGCTGACTGTCGAAGCCCTCGGTCAAAACCATGCAATTGGTGAGCACCTGGACCTCACCGCGATCGAACCGGGCGATGATTTCGGCGCGGTCGCGCGTGGCCATCTCGCCGGTGATGGTGTCGGCCGTTATGCCAGCCGCCCGGAACGCGGCTGCGACCGACTCCGCGTGCTCGATGGTGGCGCAGAAGGCGATAGTCCGCCGATCTGCAGCCCTGGCCTTCCAATGCTCGACAACCGTGTCGTTGAGCACGGAGTGATTGAGCACGCGGGCGGCGGCGTTCATGTCGAAGTCGCCGATCGATGACTGGATCTCGGAGAGCGCGTCGCCGACGCCGAGATCGATGGTGAACGTGCGCGGGGGCACCAGGATGCCCTGCTCGATCAGCGTGCCGATCGACAGCTGGAAGCCGACATTGCTGAAGGTCTTGCGCAGGCTGCGCCCATCTCCACGTTCGGGCGTCGCCGACAGACCCAGGAGCTTCACGCCGGGGTTCAGCGATCGTGCGTGACCGATGATGTTCTGGTAGCTGTCGGCAGCGGCCCGATGGCACTCGTCGATGACGAGATACGATAAGGCGCCCATGCGGTTGCGGCGATTGGCGCGCGCCAGGGTCTGGACGCTGCCGAACACCACGCGGCCCGACCAATCGTCCTGCTCCGCCTTGACCACACTGCCCGGCAGCCCCGTGACCGCGCTGATGGTCCCCCGGTTCTGCTCGATCAGCTCGTCGGTGTGCTGAAGGACCAGAAAACGATCATCGGGTTGCTGCTGCGCCTCCTCGCCGAT
>CAIYWM010000984.1 GCA_903929895.1 uncultured Alphaproteobacteria bacterium | reverse complement strand
TTCGCCGAGACCGAGCAGGTGGCCTTCCACACCGGCCACGTCGTGCCGGGCATCGACTTCTCCAACGATCCGCTGCTTCAGGGTCGTCTGTTCTCCTACATCGACACCCAGCTGCGCCGTGTCGGGCCAAACTTCCACGAGTTGCCGATCAACCGCTCGCTGCGGCCGGTCAACAACAACCAGCGCGACGGATTCGGGCGCCACACGATCAATCCTGGGAAGGTCGCCTACTTCCCCAACAGCTTGGGCGGTGGTTGCCCCATGCCCTCGCCGGCGTCCGCGGCGGCATTCCGCTCGGTCGCCGTGCAGGAAGCGGGCGCCAAGCTTCGCCAGCGCAGCGACAGCTTCAACGATCACTTCAGCCAGGCCACGATGTTCTGGAACAGCATGAGCGACTGGGAGAAGGACCATATAGCGGCGGCCTTCTCTTTCGAGCTCAACATGGTCGTGGACCAGGGCGTTCGGAATCGCACGATGAACGAACTGCTGTGCAACATCTCGCCGGAGTTGGCCGACAGGGTTTCAGTCCAGACCGGTATCGAGGTGGCACCATCCGGCACACCCGAGGCGCCGACGCCGTCCGCGCCCACCCCGTCGGGTCCGCTCAATCCCTAGGCCGCCGAGTTGCGCTCGCCGGCCTTGTCCATGGACAGGGCGCCGCCCTTGGTCCGAGGGCGCCGGATCGCGATACTGGTGGGCGACGGCGTCGACTCCGCCATCGTGAAAACAATCGTGAGCGACCTCACAAAGGCCGGCCAGATACCGGAACTGATCGGCCCGACCGCCGGTTCCGTGATCGACGCGGCCACCAAGCCGCTGCCGGTCAATCGCGCCGCGCCCAATGCGCCGTCGGTCATCTACGACGCTGTGTTGATCCCGCCCGGCGTCGCCGCGGGCCTGGCCACGATGCCGATCGCCCAGCGCTTCATCGACGAGGCGTTCCGTCACGGCAAGCCGATCGCGGCGGCGCCGGACGCCCACGCTCTGCTGGTCAAGCTCGATCTCGAGGGCGGAGAGGGCGTGGTGATTGGCGACGGCAAGCTGGCCACTCTGCTGCTCGACAATCTCGCGCAGCATCGCTTTCCGCGGCGCGTATCGAAGCTCGCGCATAACTGATCGCAGCCGAGACAGGTCAGCTCATTCTGCCCACAATTCAAGCCCGGGAGACTTCATGGCTACGAAAGAGAATACGGTCGCGCTGCTCAAGGCCGACCATCGCAAGGTCGAGGGGCTGTTCGAGTCCTTCGAGAAGGCCCGTTCGGCGGACCGGAAGGTCGCGCTGGTCAAACAGATCTGCACCGAGCTGATGGTTCATGCGACCATCGAGGAGGAGATCTTCTATCCCGCCTGCAAAGGCAAGATTGAGGACGAGGAGTTGCTTGACGAGGCCTATGTGGAACATGACGGCGCCAAAGTGCTGATTGCCGAGCTAATGCAGGGCTCGCCATCGGATGAGTTCTACGACGCCAAGGTGAAAGTCCTGTCCGAGATGATCAAGCATCACGTCAAGGAAGAGGAGATGCGCTCCGAGGGCCTGTTCGCCGAAGCGCGCGATGCCGGCATGGTCCTCGACGATCTCGGCGACCGGCTGAAGGCCCGCAAGGCGCAGCTGCTCGCCAGGCTCAAGGAAGCCGGTGCCTTGCCCCCGCCGCAGACCCGCTCGTTCACCGGCCACACGCTCGTGCAGAGCCAGCCGGTGCAGGCATAGTAGCGATCCGACGCAGGCACAGCACCTGACGTCCCTGGATCACGCCGGGAAAGGCGGCCGGGCCGCCGCCTTTCCGAAGGTGACGCCAGATGATATCCAGAAGGAAGGGGAGCGCATCGGCGGTTGAACAATTCGATTGCAAAGGCCATCCATGGCCGGCTGGCGAGGGGACCGAGAAGCCTCGCCTTCGCCTATGTTTCTTTCTGGTCGTGGGTCAGCCGCACGTTCCTGCCGGTGTCGCTGCAGCGCCGAGTGCGGAACTCGATTTGCAGCAGCGACCACCAGTGGCCCGATATGGATTTCGCTGCCCGAAGGGTTCGGCTAGGGGCCCGCACCGAGGTGGCCCTGATCCCGCACTGGAAGGAATTCGATCAGGAGGCGCTGTTCCTCAATGTCCTCGAGTACGAGGCGCCGGTCTTCCGCTGGCTGGAGGACAACGTTGCGGAGACCTATGATCTCATCGTCGAGATCGGTGCCAACGCCGGCCTCTACACGGTGTTCTTCGACGCGCTCTTCAAGCGCAGTGCAAGTGCCGGGAAGAGTAAGGTCGTGTCGTTCGAGCCAGCGCCCGAAGCCTATCGCCGGTTGATCGCCAACCTGGCCGCCAACGAGGCGAGGAATGTGTCTGCCTACCAGGCGGCGGTCGGCGACCGGTCGGGTCTCCAGGCTTTTTATGAGCCCGTCGGGCATCTCACGAACGGATCGCTGCTGCGCGAATTCTCGGAGATATTCACAGGCGAGATTGACGAGACGGTGGCGATCGTCGTGGCGGCGCCGGAGTTGGAACGCTGGATGTCAGTGGCGACCCGGGTTCTGGTCAAGATCGACGTGGAAGGGTTCGAGCCGGAGCTGCTGACGGCCCTCCGGCCGCTCCTGCAGCGGCACTGCCCGGATCTGCTGATCGAAGTGCTGCCGTTCACACTCGACAAGCTGAACGACGATCCGATCGTGATGGGTTACGAGAAGTATCTGATTCTGCCCGCCGGGCTCGAAAAGGCGGACGCGTTTCATGCGTCGCACCAGCACCGCGACTGGCTGCTCAGGTGGTCCGCGGCCGGTGGAACGACTGCCGCCGCCGGCTAGCGATCAGCGTTTCCCTGCTTTCACTTCGGTGAGCGTCTCGTCGCCCTGCTTTACGGGCGCGGCTACGATGAACGATACAGGATCGGAGCCTGGGAAACTGTCCTTGAGGGCCGCATCCAGCTTCCTGTCCATCTTCTCGGTCAGGGAGCCCGGCTTTTTGCCCACGGCGTCCGACTTCCCGGTCTCTTCACGACCAATGCGCTGTTCCAGCGCCAGCAGTTCCTGTTCCATCATCTTCCGATCCGACGTTTCGCGTTCGGATGAATCGCCGGCTTCGCCCGCGTTGGCGAGCTTCGCCTTGAGATCATCGCGTTCCTGCATGAGTTGTTCGGTCTTCGTCATAAAAATGCCCCCGGGCTAAATCTCATGTGAGTCGCCCAGGCAACGCGGCTTGCCTGTTCGAAGTTGCAATTCAAAGCGGACGGGAACCATTGAGGCCCGGCCCGTTTATGCGGCGGCTGACTGATCAGCTCCCATTCAGAGGAACGAAGTAATGAAGAAGATGTTTGCCCTTGCGGCAGTCGCGGCCTTCATGGCTGGCGCACCCGCATTCGCCGCCACCGACGCCGAGTGCCGCGACATGTGGAAGAAGGCCGACGCCAACAGCGACGGCAACGTCACTGGCGGTGAGTCGATCCGCTACATGTCGTTCATGCGCGTCGCCGGCATGACGGTAGTGACAGAAGGCATCATCACCCAGGCCGAGTTCATGAATGCCTGCAAGGCCGATGCGTACAAGGCGAGGCAGGTCGATGCCGGCGCGCCGCTGAAGGGTTCCAACTCCTTCACCGAGGACCAGGCCAAGGACCGCATCATTGCGCAGGGCATGGACGGTGTCACCGCCCTCACCAAGGACGGCGATGGCATCTGGCGCGGCGCGGCCCAGCACTCGGGCAAGCCGGTCCAGGTTGCCGTCGACTACAAGGGCAACGTCGTTACGGCCAATCAGTAACCGCCACGAAATTGAGGAACACCAACATGAAGACCGTAAGCCGAGCTTATGACAGCTACGCCCAGGCCCGCGCGGCCGTCGACGCCGTCGAGAAGGCGGGCGTACCAAGCAACGACGTCAGCATTGTCGCAAACAAGTATGTCAGCGCCGAGTACGAAGACGTTGATGACGTGAACAAGGCCGCGGCCGGTGCGGGCATCGGCGGCGCCGTTGGCGCGGGAGCCGGACTGCTCGCCGGTCTCGGCCTGCTGGCC
>CAIYWM010000983.1 GCA_903929895.1 uncultured Alphaproteobacteria bacterium | reverse complement strand
GTGGTGATCATGGTCTGCGCCTGGACCGGCTGCACCGACAACGCGAACGTGCCGCCCAGCGCCGCGCCGGTCGCGGTCGCCTTCAAGGCGTTGCGCCGCGACAGGCCGCCTTCGTTCAGGGTAATCATGCGATCACCGTCCATGTCCTGCCTCCCGAAAAATCTGAAAAACGCGGCAGAGCCTATGCTGCGGGCGAACGGGCCCACAATCACAATTAGGCGATGTGCTCCAAGTTCAGATATTCGGGACTCTGCATTTCCATGAGCCGCGAGACGGTGCGTTGAAATTCGAAGGAGCCGTCGCCTTCGGGGTAGAGACCGCCCGGATTGGCCGCCGCCGAACAGACGAACTTCACCTTTCTCTCATAGAAGGTATCGATCATCGTCACGAAGCGAACCGCCTTGTCCTGACTGTCCGGCCCCATTTTGGGAATCTCGGCCACGATGACGGTGTGGAAATTGTCGGCGATGCAGAGGAAGTCTGCCGCGCCCATGGGCTTCGCGCACCAGTCCATGAAATGCGCCATGGCGACACCGGGGGCGGCGCGCGGCACCTCGACGTTGCGGCCCTGCGTGCGCAGCACGCGCCGCTCGCCGTCGGCACCATTGCTGAGCGCCCGGAACGCTTCATCGAGCTTGTTCGTCGCCCAGGCACCGAGCGGCGTCAGGTAGAGATCGAACTCGCGCAGCCGGCCCATGCGGTAGTCCTGCGAACCGCCCAGCTCCAGCACTTCGAGCCGCTGCTTCACCAGCTCGATGAATGGCAGGAAACGGTCGCGCTGCAGGCCGTTCTTGTAGAGATCGTCGGGCGCACGGTTGGAGGTGGCGATCACCGTGATCCCCTCCTCGAACAGCGTCTCGAACAGGCGGCCGAGGATCATCGCATCGGCGATGTTGGTCACCTGGAATTCGTCGAAGCAGAGCAGCCGCGTCTCGGCGGCGATCTCCTTGCCGATCGGCACGATCGTGTCGGATTCCGGCGGCGCGCCCTTGGCCGCGAGTTCCTCGCGACGGCGATGCAGGCGTGCCTGCACCTCGAGCATGAATTCGTGGAAGTGGACGCGGCGCTTCTTCGCCACCGGCGCGTCGGCAAAGAAGAGGTCCATCAGCATGGACTTGCCGCGGCCGACCGAGCCCCAGATGTAGAGTCCGTGCGGCCCCTCCGGGGGCTTGGGGGCGTGACCGAGGCCAAGACGCGCCAGGAATCCCGTCTTGACCGGCTGGGCGTTGGCCATCGCCGCAAGCTGGTCATGGATCGCCTGCAATCGCAGAACGACTTTTTCCTGCACGGGATCGGCGTGGATCTCGCCGGCAGCGCGGCGCGCGGCGAGGTTGGCGAGCGGGCCCTTGCCGGTCGAGGGGGTACTGGCTTCCATTGCGGCGGCATACCTAGCTCACCGCCGCGCGGCTGCCTATAAGGTGCGGCGATGAAGATTGCGTTCCTCGGCACCTCCGCCTTCGCCGTGCCAGCCCTCCGTGCGCTGGCCGAGGCCGGCCACGACATCGCGTGCGTCTATACGAGGGCCCCCAAGCCCGCGGGCCGCGGCCAGCAGGAGCGCAAGACACCCGTCCATCAGCTCGCCGACGAACTCGGTCTGCCGGTCTGCACGCCGCGCACCTTGAAGACCGAACAGGAGGCCGAAGCCTTCAAGGCGCTCGACCTCGATGCCGCCGTCGTCGTCTCCTACGGCCATATCCTGCCTAGAAGCTTCCTCGACGCGCCGGTCCTCGGCTGCATCAACATCCATGGCTCGCTGCTGCCGCGCTGGCGCGGCGCCGCTCCCATCCATCGCGCCATCCTCGCGGGCGATGCCGAGACCGGCGTCACCACCATGCGCATGGACGAGGGCCTCGACACCGGCCCGATGCTGCTGGCGGAAAGCACGCCGATCTCGGCCGCCGATACCGCCGAGAGCGTGCACGACCGCTTGGCGGATCTCGGCGCGCGGATGATCGTGTCGACCCTCGACGGCCTGCTTCGGCGGAGCATCGAGCCGGTGCACCAGCCGGTCGAGGGCGTCACCTACGCCCACAAGCTCGGCAAGGAGGAAGGCGTGCTCGACTGGCGCCGGCCGGCCGCCGAACTGGAGCGCAAGGTGCGCGCCTTCCATCCGTGGCCCGGCACGTCGTTCGAGGCCCCCCGGGAGGGCGTCGTCGAGCGCATCAAAGTGCTGGCAGCGGCACTCACCCTGGCGGGTGGACCACCCGGCAGCGTGACCATTGCGCGCGACGGCTTTCCGGTCGTGACCTGCGGCGTCGGCGGGCTGAAACTGCTCAAGCTCCAGCGCCCCGGCAAGTCGGCGCAACCGGCGGACGCCTTTTTGCGCGGCTTCTCGCTCGAAGCCGGCACCGTGCTGGCGCCGCCCGCCGTCGCGACCCTGCCGACCTGACATCGTGCCGCGCTACAAGCTTACGATCGAGTATGACGGCGAGCCGTTCGTCGGATGGCAGCGCCAGCCGAATGGGCCCTCCGTCCAGACTGCCCTGGAAGAGGCCGTGTTCGCCTTCTCCGGCGAGCGCCCGCCCGTGCAGGCCGCCGGCCGCACCGACACCGGGGTGCATGCGCGCGGCCAGATCGTACATCTCGACCTTTCGCGCGCTTGGCCGGTCGAGACCATCCGCTCGGCGATCAACTTCCACCTGAAGCCCCAACCGGTCTCCGTGCTCGTCGCCGAACAGGCCCCTCCCGGTTTCCATGCGCGTTTCTCCGCGACGTGGCGGCGCTACCGTTATCGCATCATCAATCGCCGCGCGCCGCCCGCGCTCGACCGCGGCCAGCTCTGGCACGTGCCGGGCTCTCTCGACGTCGCGCTGATGGCGGACGCTGCGTCGGTGCTGGTCGGCCGGCACGACTTCAACAGCTTCCGTTCGACCGCCTGCCAGTCGCCGTCGGCGCTGAAGACACTCGACCTGCTTAAGGTCACCCGCGTCGGTGAAGAGATCCACGTCGATGTCGGCTCGCGCTCCTTCCTGCACAACCAGGTGCGCATCATCGTGGGCACGCTGCACCTCGTCGGACGCGGCCAGTGGAGCCGCGGCGACGTCGAGGCGGCACTCGCCGCTCGCGATCGTACGCGGGCCGGGCCGACGGCGCCGCCGCACGGGCTCTGCCTGATGGAAGTGCGCTACGAGCTAGGTCCCGACCGCGACGGCGACTCCGAGGAAGCGATCGACGATCAGTGAGAGGAAGAGCGACGGCACCCAGTTGACGATCAGCAGGAGAGCCGCGACCGGCCAGGTGGCGCCGAGCACCATCCGGGTCGTCACCAGGAACCAGTAGAAGAAGAGCGCCTGCAGCCCGATGCGGATGAGCTCGCCCGGCAGCGGCGGCAGCAGCGAGGCCAGCACCACGCCGATTACCGCCACGATCATCGCCGGCAGGTTGACCCAGTTCAGCGCCGATATGTAGCGCGGAAACCGGTTGAGCCAGTTTCGCCGCGCCGCGATCTCGTAGAACAGGACGGGAAACAGGGTCCATTCGACGACGTAGCGCAGTGTCTCCACCAGCACGATCTCGAGTTCGTCGGCCGTCGACGTGACGAAGGCATACCGCAACAGCATCAGCGCGGCGTGCAGCGGTGCGACCAGGATCATCACCTGGAACGACCGCAGGCAGGCTTCCCGCGTATTGTCGAAGTAGGACGGCGCGACCGGGTCGCGCTTCAGGAGCCCGATCGCGCCCTGAATCCCCCGGGCGATTTCGCCAGCGCCAAGCACGCCCTCAGACCGCGAAGTAACGGTCGAGCACCGCTTCGTAGACGCGGGCCAGCATCTTGAGGTCGGCGATAGCGCTCTTCTCGTCAACCTTGTGCATGCTCTCGCCCACGAGCCCGAATTCGAGGACTGGGCAGTAGCTGCGGATGAACCGCGCGTCCGACGTGCCTCCCGTCGTCGACAGTTCCGTCTCAACCCCGGCGACGTCGCGGACCGCGCCGGCGACGAGGTCGCTCAGCGGACCCGGCGGCGTATAGAAGGACTCGCCGGAGACCTGGACGCTGTATTCGACGGTGCCATTGCCGCCCAGCGCCTCGCTGGCGCGCTCGATGCGCTCCTTGAGGTGCGCGAGCAGCGTCTTCGAGGTCCAGAGGTCGTTGAATCGCGTGTTGAAGCGCGCCTTGGCGGTGCCCGGCGCGATGTTGGTCGCCGGGTTGCCGACATCGACGGTCGTGAACTGCAACGACGTCGGCCCGAAATGCGTGCTGCCCTTGTCGATCGGCTCGCGCACCAGCGCCTCGATGATCGCCGACAGGCGATGGACGGCGTTGTCGAGCCGCTCAGGGTAAGCCACGTGGCCCTGCACGCCGCGCACGACCAGGTCGACGGTCATGCTGCCCCGGCGGCCGATCTTCATCATGTCGCCGAAGCGCTTCGAGCTGGTGGGCTCGCCCACGATACAGGCATCGATCGTCTCGCCGCGCCCGGCCAGCCGCTGCAGCATCTTGACGGTGCCGTTGATCGCCGGGCCTTCCTCGTCGCCGGTGATCAGCAGGCTGATCGAGCCGCCGAAATCGCGGCCGCGCTTGCTGAGGAAGCGGGCGGCGGCATCGGTGAAGGCCGCAATCGCGCCCTTCATGTCGGCCGCGCCACGACCGAACAGATAGCCGCCGGAGAGTTCGGCCGCGAACGGCCCGATCGTCCACGACGAGAGATCGCCGACCGGCACCACGTCGGAATGGCCGGCAAAGCAGAAATGCTTCCCGCCATTGCCGATGCGGGCATAGAGGTTGGCCACGTCGTCGGTGCCGGCCTCGGTGAAGTCCATCCGCTCGCAGGTGAAGCCGAGGGGCGCCAGCGTCTGTTCCAGCAGCTGCAAGGCACCTGCTTCGCGCGGCGTCACGCTCTCGCAGCGGACGAGCGTGCGCGTCAGTTCGATGACATCGGTAACGTTGGAGCTGAGCGTGTCGGGCATGGGCCGGACACTACAGGCCCGCTCCTGCGCTGAGAAGGGCGGCCCCGGGAAGCGGGGCAAAGAAAAGGGCGCCGTCAGGCCAGCCGGCGCCCAGTTTATTTGAGAGGAAGATAGTCTTGCTTGTTTAGGCTGAATTCTGTCGGGCCGTCCTAGGCCACCATGCGATCGGCCTCCTGAAGGTTGACCGAGACGAGCTGGGAAACGCCCCGCTCGGCCATGGTCACGCCGTAGAGGCGATCCATGCGCGCCATCGTGACGCGATGGTGGGTGATGATCAGGAAGCGCGTGTCGGTGCGGCCGGCGATGTCGTTCACCAGGCCGCAGAAGCGTTCCACGTTCAGATCGTCCAGCGGCGCATCCACCTCGTCCAGCACGCAGATCGGCGCCGGGTTCGTCATGAACACCGCGAACAACAGCGACAGGGCCGTCAGCGCCTGCTCGCCGCCCGACAGCAGCGACATGACCTGCAGCTTCTTGCCCGGCGGGCTGGCATGGATCTCGAGCCCGGCCTCGAGCGGATCCTCCGACTCGGTGAGCCGCAGCTCGGCCTTGCCGCCGCCGAACAGCTTGGTGAAGAGCTGCTGAAAGTGGCCGCTGACCTGCTCGAAGGCGGCGAGGAAGCGCTCGCGGCCCTCGCGGTTGAGGCTCTGGATGCCCTGGCGGAGACGACCGATGGCGGCGACCAGGTCGTCGCGCTCGGCCGTCATGGCGGTGATCTGCTGCTCGAGTTCGTTGGCCTCTTCCTCGGCCCGCAGGTTCACGGCGCCCATCGTCTCGCGTTCGTGCACCAGCCGCTCGAGCTTGTGCTCGGCCTTCTCGAGATCCGGCAGCTCGTCGAGCGACTGGACCTCGGCCAGCGCCATCACGCCGTCGGGCTCGCACCGCAGGCGCTCGGCGATGCGCTCGACGACCGCCTCTCGATCCTTCGTGGCCTGCTCGACCTGGCCTTCGCGGCGGACACGGGTCTCGCGCGCCTGGCCCATCTCGGTCTCTGCCTGGCGAAGCGCCTTGTCGGCCTCGGCCAGACGGGTCTCGCCGATCGCCAGCCGGTCGGCCGCCTCCTGACGGTTACCTTCGGCCTTGTCGATCTCCTCGCCGAGGACGAACCGCTTCTCCTCGATCTCCGCCGGCTTGGCTGCCAGTTCGGCGATCGCGGCCGCCGTCTGCTCGCGCCGTGCGTCGAGTTCGACGATCTGGCCGTCCGCCTCGCGCAGCCGCTTGCTCCAGCCTTCGTGATCCTGGGCGATCTGCGCCAGGCGCTCGACCCGCATCTTCGACTCGCGCGCGAGACGGTCGCACTGGCCCTCGGCCTCTACCAGCGCCGCCCGCAGTTCGGCGATCCGGACACGCAGAGCACCGGCCTCGGCGCGGTCGGCCTGGGTGTCGGCGATCGACGACAGGCGCGCCTCGCGGAAGGTCCGGCGCATCTCGACTTCGGCGATGTCGCCCAGCACTTCGGCCACGACCGTCTCAATGCCGGCGAGGCGGGTGCGCAGCTGGTCGGTACGGCGGGCAATCTCGACGTGACGGTCGCGGGCCTGCGTGGCCAGGCGCTCGGCGGTGCCGATGGCCGACTGGGCGGCGCGCTCGGCGGCGCGGGTCGCCTCGCCGGCCTCCTGGGTCTTGCGACGCGCGGCGTCAGCCACGCTACGCTCATAGGCGCGAGCCTGGTCGACGCAGGTCTTCTCGGCGTCACGGGCCGCGGCCAGCCAGGTCTTCTCGGCATCGACGCGCGCCTGCTCGACCGTCTGCTCGGCGACGATACCGTCGATCTGAAAGCGAATCTCGGCCAGCCGGTTGCGCTGGCTCAGCCGCACCGCAGCGGTCGACGGCGCACCGGCCCGCATCGTGTAGCCGTCCCAGCGCCAGACGGCGCCCTCGCGGGTGACCAGCTGCTGGCCGGGCTTGAGGGCGCCCTGCAGCGCCGCACCCGTCTCGTCGTTGGCCACGATGCCGATGAAGGACAGGCGACGGGCCAACTCGGGCAGCGCGCCGACATGCGCACCGAGCGGCGTTGCGCCTTCGGGCAAGGCCGGCGTCTCGGCCAGCGCCTCGAGCGGCAGCCAATGCACCGGCGCGCCGCGATCCGACGAAGCCTCGAGCTCGTCGCCGAACGCCGCGCCCAGGGCCTTTTCGAAGCCCGGCTCGACGCTGAGCGCGTCGAGCAGCGGCGGCCACAGCGAATCGGCCGCCGACTTCAGCGCGGCGGCGACGCCCGCTTCCTCGGCGCGTAGTTTGGTCAGGCGCGCATTGGTCTTCTGCAGAACCTCGACGGCGATGGCGTGGCTCGCCTCCGCGGCCTCGCGTTCGGCCGTACGGGCCTTTTCCATGTCGAGGCGTTCCGCTTCGGCCCGGGCGACCGCCTGCCGCGCGGCATCGGATTCGTAGCGTTCGGCCTCGCGGGCGGCTTCGATCGCCTCCTGGCCGCTGAAACGCGCCTCTTCCAGCGCAGCGCGGGCGGCTTCGAGTTCAGCCTCGACCTCAGGCAACGCCGGCAGGTTGGAGAGTTCGACCTGGAGCTGCTGCTGCTGCGCGCTGACTTCATCGCGGCGCGACGACAGGCGGCGCAGACGATCCTGAAGCTCAGCGATCTCGCGCGAAACGCTCTGGCGCAACGCCTCGTCGTCGGCGATCTGGCGGGTCAGGCGATCGAGCTCGACCTCGGCCACGCTGGTCTCGCTACGCGCGGTGTCGCGCGCCTCCTCGGCGGCGGCGGCACGATCCTCTTCGCCGAAACGCTCTTCTTCGAGGCGCTCGCGCTGGGCGCCGAGGTCGGAAATGGCGGTGGCGGCGTCGTTCTTGCGGCCCTGCTCGCGCGCCAGATCCTGCTCGGTCTGGTGCAGGCGGGTCTCGGCTTCGAGCTGGGCGGCGGCCACGCGTTCGGCCTCGGCGGTCAGCGCATCGTGCGCCACGCGCAGGCGCTGCAGGGCGGCGGCGGCGGCCGCTTCGTCGTTGCGCAGCGGCGGCAGCGCCGTCGCGGCTTCGGCCTGCGCGGTGGTGGCGAGGCCGACCAGTCGCGTCAGGTCGGCGACCTGAGCCTCGGCTTCCTTCAGCCGCTCGGCCGAGACGGCCAGATCGCGCTCGGCATTGGCCAGCTTCAGCGCCAGCACGGCGGCTTCGGCACGACGGATATGGTCGGAGAGGTTGCGATAGCGGCTGGCCTGGCGGGCCTGGCGCTTCAGACCCTTGTGCTGTTCCTCAAGGGCCAGCAGCACGTCCTGGACGCGGGCGAGGTTCTGCTCGGCGGCGCGCAGGCGCAGTTCGGCCTCGTGGCGACGGGCATAGAGGCCGGTGATTCCGGCCGCCTCGTCGATCACCGAACGACGATCGGCCGGCTTGGCGTTGATGAGCGTGCCGATGCGGCCCTGGCTGACGAGTGCCGTGGAACGCGACCCCGTGGCGGCGTCGGCGAACAGCGTCTGCACGTCACGGGCCCGGATCTCGCGACCGTTCACCGAATAGGCCGAGCCGTGGCCGCGCTCGATGCGACGCACGACGTCGAGCTGGTCCGTATCGTTCACCGCGGCGGGCGCGGTGCGCGTCCTGTTGTCCAGCGACAGCATGACCTCGGCGATGTTGCGCGCCGGCCGCTGGCCGGAGCCGGCAAAGATGACGTCCTCCATCTCGGAGCCGCGCATCTGCTTGGCGGACGTCTCGCCCATCACCCACTTCAGCGCTTCGACGAGGTTCGACTTGCCACAGCCATTGGGCCCCACGATCCCGGTCATGCCGGGCTCGATGACGAGCTCCGTCGGGTCGACGAAGGACTTGAAACCGGCGAGCCGGAGCTTGTCGAACTGGACCATTACACCACGCCTGTCTGGTTACTTGCCCGAATGCCTACTTGGCGAGCTTGGAGAACACGCCGTCGAGTTCCTCGACCGAGCGCGACCCGCGATAGAGCTGGCCATTGATGAACAGCGTCGGCGTCGAATTGACGCCCATTGCCTCGCCGCCCTTGTAGTCGTTGATCACCGCATTGCTCATCGCGTCGTTGGCGAGGCAGGCCTTGATCTCGTTCTCGCCCATGCCGGCGATGCGCAGCGGCTTGGCGAGCTCAGTCAGCGGATCGGCTGACGTCGCCCATTGCGCCTGGCCGCGGAAAATGATGTCGACCACGCCGAAATACTTGTCGTTGCCGGCGCACTCGGCGATCTGCGCTGCCTTGGCGGCGACCTGGTCGAGCGGGAAGTCGCGATAGACCAGCTTCACCTTGCCGGTATCGATCCACTTCTTCTTGATCTCGGGCAGGACCTGCGTGTGGAAATGCGCACAGTGCGAGCAGGTAAGCGACGCATACTCGATCACCGTGATCGGCGCCTTGGGGTCGCCCAGCACGTGGTCACCGGGCTGGACGCTCTCCAGAGCCGCCTTGTTGGGGGCGGAAACGGCCGCAACCGGCGGCGGGGACGAGGGCGCGCCGGTACCGAAGTAGACGCCGGCCGCAATCGCTGCCACCGCCACGACTCCGCCGGCGACGATCAAGATATTCCGCATTTTACTCTGCCCTCTCCACTACATCTTGGGAATTCCGCCTGTGGGGAGTCAAATGTTAACGGCCCACCTGACGTAAAATCGCTGCGATGGCGTCGATTCCACCCGGATTGCCGTACCCCTGCTCGTTGATGAACACGGTCGGGGTGGAATTGACGCCCAGCGCCTGGCCGGACTGCACGTCGGCGATGACTTTGTCCAAAAGCCGGTCGTTGGCGACGCAGGCCTGCGCCGCGGCCTCGCTCACCCCCTGCCCCGCCAGGACGGTCATCAGTTCCGCCGCCGGGTCGGCGGCGGTCAGCCACTGGACCTGGGTCCGGAACAGCGTGTCGACGGCGGCGAAGAACCCGTTCGGCCCGGCGCACTCGGCCAGCAGGCTGGCGCGCGTGGCCAGCGCATCCGACGGGAAATGGCGATGCACCAGCCTCAGCTTGCCGGTGTCGATCCAGTCCCGCTTCAGGGCCGGCATGACCGCGTTGTTGAAGGTGGCGCAATGCGGGCAGGTGAACGAGGCATAGTCGATCAGCACGTTGGGCGCGTCGGGACGGCCCAGAACGTGATCGCCGGGCAGCGGATCGAGAAACCGGGCCGGTCCTTGCGGTTGCGCACGGAGCTCGTCGCCGAGACAGAGCGCGCCAAGGCCACCGAGCAGGAAGCTGCGACGCCCGGAGGCGATGCGCGCCCCCAGCCGGGTCAGCGCGGCGCGCAGATCGGGATCCTGGACGGCCGCCGTGCGGCTGGCCGCCGCCTGCACGGCCACGGGATCGGGGCGCGATGCCGGGCGGGCCGGGGGCGGCCCCGGGATGACGCCCTGCACGATCCGCACGTCGTCGATGACCCTGTGCCCGAAATAGGCATTCACCCGTTCCACGATCTGGCTGCTCCTGTGCTGGACCTCGAGGGCGGCGGCCCCGGACACCTTCAAACGAAGGGCCTTGCCGGCCCGTGCGCCGCGCCCCGCCAGCAGCGCGTCGGGGCGCGTGGTGCGCGCCAGTTCAGGCCCCACGACGGCCGGCCAATCGGCCTTCAGTCGAATGAGGGAAGCGCCGCGGCCGCCCTTGGCTCCATCACGGGCCATGCCCGATGTGAGCTTCTGGGCCAGACCGCCGATCGCACGGAAGCCGTTTTCGCGCATGGACCCTTTCAAACTCCGCTCCGTATGGTAGGCCACGCCCCAACGACTGACCATGACACACGCCGACCGACTGCTCGCCTGGTATGATCGACATCGTCGCACCCTCCCCTGGCGCGCAGCCCCGGGGGAACGCACGGCGCCTTACCGTGTCTGGCTGTCGGAGATCATGCTGCAGCAGACCACCGTCGCCACGGTGGGCGAGTATTTCCGCCGCTTCGTCGAGCGCTGGCCCACCGTCGAGGCGCTGGCCGAAGCGCCGCTCGACGAGGTGCTCTCGGCCTGGGCGGGCCTGGGCTACTATGCCCGCGCGCGCAACCTGCATGCCTGCGCCCAGGCCGTCGCCAACGACCATGGCGGCCGGTTTCCCGAGGACGAAGCCGGCCTCCTCGCGCTACCCGGCGTCGGCCCCTACACGGCGGCGGCGATCCAGGCCATCGGCTTCGACCGTCCCGCCTCGGCGGTCGACGGCAATGTCGAGCGGGTGATCGCCCGCCTCTACGCCATCGACACGCCGCTGCCCGACGCCAAGCCCGACATCCAGGTCCGCGCCGCCCGGCTGGTGCCGCAGCAGCGCGCCGGCGACTATGCCCAGGCGATGATGGATCTGGGCGCCACCGTCTGCATCCCGCGCACCCCGCGCTGCGTCATCTGCCCGCTGATGCAGGGCTGCAAGGGCCGCCGGCAGGGCATCGCCGAAGAGCTGCCGCGCCGCGCGCCCAAGGCCGGGAAGCCGACGCGCCGCGGCCTTGCCTTCGTGCTGCTGCGCAAGGACGGCGCCGTCCTGTTGCGCAAGCGCCCGGCGAAGGGACTGCTGGGCGGCATGGACGAAGTGCCGTCGAGCGCCTGGCGGGAGGGCCCGTTCGTGGAAGCCATGGCACTCACCGAAGCCCCGGTGCCGGCGCGCTGGGTGGTGATGGACGGCCTGGTGCGTCACACCTTCACGCACTTCCACCTGGAACTCACGATTGCCCGCGCCATGGCGACGACAGGCCGGCTGGCGGCGCTGGCGCCCGGCACGAGCTGGTCCGCGCTCGACCGGCTGGACGAACGCGCGCTGCCCACGGTCATGCGCAAGGTCATCGAGCACGCCGTGAAGGCGTAGGAGCCCGGTCAACGGTACCAGGATACCTAGTTCAGGGGTGCGACTCTCGCTTCGTCTGATTCGTTTATTTCGTTTGTTTCGTTTATTTCCAAAGACCTGTCAGAGCCCGGCCCTTACCTGCTGGCGGAGGTGGTCGATGGGGCGTCGCGCTCCCGCGACGTCGATGTGCCAGAAAGTCCAGCCGTTGCAGGCCGGCGCGCCCTGCACCGCGGCGCCTACCTGGTGGATCGAGCCGCGATGGTCGCCCAGCGCGTTGGAGGCGGACAGGGAGCCGTCGGCGCGCACGCGGGCGTGCAACTGGCCACTGGGATCGCTCAGCACGGCGCCGGGCTGCAGCAGGCCGGACTCGATCAGCACGCCGAACGGAATGCGCGGCTCGGCCCGCTTGCTGGGCTTGGGCGTCACGTCCTCAGGCGCCAGCGGCGTGATCTCGGCGATGCGCTTGCGCGCGATGGCGGCATAGTCGGGATCGCGCTCGAGGCCGATGAAGCGGCGGCCGAGGCGGCGCGCGACGGCGCCGGTCGTGCCGGTGCCGAAGAACGGATGGAGGATGACGTCGCCCGGATTGGACGCCGACATGATGCAGCGGAACAGCAGCGCCTCGGGCTTCTGCGTCGGATGGGCCTTCTTGCCGTCCTCGCCCTTCAGCCGCTCGCCGCCGGTGCACAGCGGCAGCAGCCAGTCGGAGCGCATCTGCACGCCCTCGTTCAGCTCCTTCATCGAATCGTAGTTGAAGGTGTACTTCTTGTTGGCGCGGTCGCGCGCCGCCCAGATCAGCGTCTCGTGGGCGTTGGTGAAGCGCTTGCCGCGGAAGTTCGGCATCGGGTTCGACTTGCGCCAGACGATGTCGTTCAGCAGCCAGAAGCCCTGGTCCTGCAGCGCCGTGCCGATGCGGAAGATGTTGTGATAGCTGCCGATCACCCACAGCGTGCCGCCAGGCTTCAGGGCTCGCCGCGCCGCCTTCAGCCAGGCGTTGGTGAACTGGTCGTAAAGCGCGAAACTTGCCCCGACCGAAGCGGAGGGGTCTCCGAACTTGTCCCAGTCATCGTCGACCGCGTCGACCTTGCTGTGGTCGGGCCGCAGCAGCTCGCCGCCCAGCTGGAGATTATAGGGAGGGTCGGCAAAGACCATGTCGACGGAAGCTTCGGGCAGCGCCTGCATCAGTTCGATACAGTCGCCAACGAGCACGCGATCAATTTTATCCACAGGCATCCGGGGAAGATGAGTCCACAGGCACTTCCGGTCAAGAATCTAATTGAATCAATTGCTTAGACACTAGATTGAGT
>CAIYWM010000982.1 GCA_903929895.1 uncultured Alphaproteobacteria bacterium | reverse complement strand
GAGCGGCTGGTGACCGATGCCACGCGCAGCGAGACCGACGCGCTGGGGCAGGAGATCGGCACCGGCATCGAGCTGCTGGGGCGTCGCAAGGATGGCGAGGAGTTTCCCATCGAGCTCATGCTGAGCCCGCTGGCCAGCACCGAGGGCATCCTTGTGACGGCGGCGATCCGTAACATCAGTGTCCGCAAGGTGGCCGAGGACCAGTTGCGCCAGTCTCAGAAGATGGAGGCGGTCGGGCAGCTCACCGGCGGGATCGCGCACGACTTCAACAACATCCTGTTCGTGATCCTGGCCAACACGGATGCGCTGCTGGAGGACGAGGTCTTCTCGCCTGGCGTGACCGAGCGCCTCGGCGAGATCGACAAGGCCGTGCAGCGCGCCGCCGGCCTGACGCGGCAATTGCTGGCCTTCTCGCGAAAGCAGCCGCTGCGTCCGCAACAAACCAATCTGAACGACATCGTGACCGAGACCGGCAACCTGCTGCGCCGGTCCCTGGGTGCTCAGATCGAGATCGACACCGTACTGGCCGCAGACCTGTGCGTGGTCAGCGTCGACCGGCCCCAGTTCGAGACGACCCTCGTCAATCTCTGCCTCAACGCGCGCGACGCAATGCCCGACGGCGGGCGGCTGCTGGTCGAGACGCGCAACGTCGTGCTCGACGAGGAGTACTGCATGTTCAACGACGGGGCCGTTCCGGGCACTTATGCGATGCTGTCGGTCACCGACGAAGGTGCGGGAATTGCCTCGGCCGACCTGAGGAGGGTCTTCGAGCCGTTCTTCACGACCAAGCAAGTAGGGAAGGGGACCGGCCTGGGCCTCAGCATGGTCTACGGTTTCATCAAGCAGTCCAACGGCCATGTCGGGATCTACAGCGAACTGGGGCAAGGCACGTCGGTCAAGCTCTACCTGCCGTGCAGCGAAGGGATGGTGGTCGAGGCGGTCGTCCGGGACAGGAGCCCCATTCCCAAGGGCTCCGAGCGCATTCTCGTCGTCGAGGACGAGCCTCAGGTCCGCGCCAGCATCGTCCGCCAGTTGCGCAGCCTGGGCTACACGGTCGCCGAGGCGGAGGACGGCACCGCCGGCTTGGCCGCGTTCGAGGCTGCGGAGCCGCCGTTTGATCTGCTGCTCAGCGACGTCATCATGCCAGGCCCCTTGAGCGGCAAGCTCCTGGCCGCCGAGGTCGCGCGCCGCTGGTCGGCTGCCAGGATCGTCTTCATGTCGGGCTTCACCGAGATCTCCAGCGTGCGGCACGAACGCCTCGACGAAGGCGCTCTTCTGCTGAGTAAGCCGTTCCGCAAGCTCGACCTGGCCAGGATGGTCCGGAACGCTCTTGATAAGCCTCCCCGCCCGGTTGTTGGGATGTAGCTCCGTTCGGGGTGCGAGTGTCCCCGTGGAAGTGCCGCAACAGTCGAACCGGTACTACCGAGAAGCGTGCGCCCTCGCGGCCTTGCTCCGACCTGCGACACCACTACCTGGGGCACGCCAGAACCAAGCCCCCCCCAGGGGCAATTTACGGCAGCAAGCGTGGCGCCCTACACTTGGCCATGGGCGATCTTCGGAAACGGGCGTGGCAGTGGTCGAAACGGGTGACGGCGTCATTCGGAGAACTGACTTGCGCGCTCTTCTACGAGCGCTCGCTGGCCGAGCCGGTGCGGCCACCGGCGAACTCGCTCGGCGCCTCGATCCGATTGGCGGAGGAGTCCGACCTCGACACGATCTGCCAACTCTATGCCGACGACCCTTGGCTGTGGCTCGGTGACGGACCGCGCGACCAGGCAGCTCGCGGGCTCTACCTTGACCGGCTACGCCGCGGCGAACGCTGCTTCCTGGCCTTTGTTGATGGCGTCCTGGCGCACGCCAACTGGACCTGTTTCACCTGGGGCGACGCCCTGCCGGGACACCCGATCAGGTTGCGTCCGGGCGAGGTCTACACCACCGATGCCTTCACGCCGCCGGCCTTCCGCGGCAAGGGCGTCCATGGACTGGTGCTGGGCACCATGCTGGACCAGGCGCGGCGGCAGGGCGCCCGGCATGCCTATACGCTGGGACAGATCGACCGGCCCGACGCGCACAAGGGGCTGCGCGCGCTGGGTTGGCAGGAGTGCGGACGCGTCTACTTTTTCCTGCCTCGCGGCGCAGTGCGGACACCCTTCCTGCTCAGGCGCGGCATGACCCAGCCCCTGTTTCGCGACTGAGTCGCCGGTTCACGCAGTCGTACCGAAATAGACGCCGAGCGCCCGGCGGTCGGTAAGGACCTCTTCTGCCGGGCCATCGGCGATCTTCTCCCCGCGGTCGAGAACCACGATGCGGTCGGCGAGAGTCGCCATGACACGCACCATGTGCTCGATGATCAGGATGGCGATGCCACGCTCGCGGATGGCGCGTACCAGGGTGATGCCCTGGTCGATTTCGTTGCTGTTCAGACCCGACAGGCACTCGTCGAGCAGGATCAGTTTCGGCCGCGCCGCCAGCGCGCGGGCGATTTCGAGACGGCGACGCTGACTGGCGTTCAGCGTATCGCAGGCAAGGCCTGCCACCGCCGAGAGGCCTGCGAAGGCGAGCACTTGTTCGGCAAGGCGGCGCGCGGCGGGAACCCCGGTTGGCCGGTCGGTGCCACTGCCGTAAAGCGCACCCAGCGTGACGCATTCGATGGCGGTCAGCCCGCGGAACGGCTGCACGAGTTGGAAGGTGCGCACCAGTCCCATCTCTGCGATGCGGGACGGCGCAAGACCGGAGATGTCGCGGCTGGCGAAGGTGATCCTCCCCCGATGGCGGCCCAGTGCGCCCGACACGGCGTTCACCATCGTCGACTTGCCGGCGCCGTTGGGACCGACCAGGCCGACGATCTCGCCTTCCTGCACCCCGAAAGAAACCCTGTTCAGCGCGCGAAGACCGCCGAACTGGACCGAAACATCCTGGACATCAAGCAGCATGGCCGCCCGTCGCCGCGCCTTGGCGGGCGAGCGCGCCCAGCGCCAAGGCAAGTTCGCGCGTGGCGCGATAAGTGGGAATGCGGGCAGCGTTGAGGGCCGCCATGTTGACCACATCGGCGTCGCGCGACGCCCAGTAGACGGCCACCGGCAGGCCGAGCGTCGGCACCGAGCGTGCCAGGCTCTGGGCGAGGTCGGGCCACGTGGTCGGGACATCCGTGATCGAAACCGCGATCAGATCGGCTTCGCCGGATGCAGCGATCTCGGCCATCACGATCGGAGAGAGTCGCGGATAGTCACGCCACACCGGCGTGAGATCGACGGGATTGGCGCTGGCCGCGTAGACCGGCAGGTGCCGGGCGATGGCTGCCGTCAGCTTTGGTGAGAAGCGCGGAATGGTCATGCCATGCTCCTCTGCCAGGTCGGCAATCTCGGTCCCGATCCCGCCGGTGCCGGTTACGATGGCGAGGCGCTTGCCGCCCAGCGGTCGGCCCTGCCAGAGCAGGGCGCGCGCCACATGGAGCAGATCCAGACCGGAGTGCACGACGATCGCATCGTCGGGAAGGCTGCTCGCCAATCGCGCTCCGTCGGCCGATATGCCGACATGGGCGAGCGACGCGGCCTGGCCAGATGGCGTGCGAGCGAGCGGACACACCACGACCGGCTTGGCCTTGGCGGCCTCGGTCAGGGTCGCCATGAATGACGGCAGGTCGCGCACCGACTCGACGTATAGGCCAATGACGCCGGTGGCCGGATCGCCGGCGAGATGCGTCAGGCAGTCGGCCAGCGAGATGTCCACTGTGTTTCCAACGTCGCAAAAGCAAGAGACGTTCATGCCGCTGTCGGCGGCGTACATGGCGAGCGCCATGCCGAAGCCGCCGCTTTGCGTCGCCACGCCCAGGCCGGCCGCGCCGCCCGGGGGCATCAGCGGGATGATCGAGGCGTTCAGTCCGATGGTGCCGTTGAGCAGGCCGACGCAATTGGGCCCGACGACGCGCAGACCCGCACGGCGCGCTGCCGCCGCCAGCCGATGCTGCAGATCGGGCCCTTCGTGCGCGACCTCGCCAAAGCCGCTCGGGATGGCGAGCAGGAAGTCAACATGGCCCTCGGGACAGCGCTCGATCGCCTCGACCAGGCGTTCTCCTGGCGCCAGGGCGATCAACAGATCGACCGGCTGCGGCAGCGCCTCCACCGAGGGTACGGAAGTCCGGCCCGCGATATCGCTTTCGCCGGGATTGATGGCGATCAGCTCGCCAAGGAAGGATGCGGCCAAGCGGGCAAAGACCTGGCCGCCCAGCTTGTCGAGGCTGGCCGAGGCGCCGAGCACGGCGATGGACCGTGGCGAGAAGAGGCGGGAGAGGTCGGGCGGTGTCATGACATGTGGGCTCCCTATCCGATGAAATGTCGCGGGAGGTCGGGGTCGTCGCGCAGCACCCCGGCGGGGCCCTCCAGGACGATGGCGCCGCCGCTCAGCACGCAGCCGCGATCGGCATGGGCCAACACCAGCGGCACATTCTGCTCGACAGTGAGCAGCGTCATGCCCTGCCGGTGCAATTCCGCCAGGGCGGCAAACAAGGACTCGACGACCAGCGGGGCCAGGCCGAGCGTGACTTCGTCGATGATCAGAAGCCGGGGGGACGCCATCAGCGCGCGGCCGATGGCGCACATCTGTTGCTCGCCGCCGCTCAAGGTGCCGGCGATCTGGCGAGCCCGCTCGGCGAGCACGGGAAAGAGTTCGCAGACCCGGTCGAGGTTGCGACGCCGCATCCCCGGGTCGGCCAGCGCATGCGTGCCGGCCATGAGGTTCTCGCGCACCGTCATGCCGGAGAAGAGCCGCCGGCCCTCCGGCACGAGGGCAATACCGCGACGTAGCCGGCGATGGGGCGGCAGCAGCCGGATGTCCTCGCCATCGAGCCGGATTTCCCCCTGGCGTGCGGCCACGAGCCCGGCCAGACCGCCGAGCAACGTCGACTTGCCGGCGCCGACCGGTCCCATCAGCGCCAGCCATTCACCCGCCTTCACCTCGAGGTCGAGGGATCGTATGGCCATCAGGCCGCCGTAGCCGGCGGACAGGCCGCGCACGCTCAGCATCAGGACCGGCGCCGCAGGCGGGCGCGGACCGCGGGCCAGTGCCGTGCGACGAAGCCCTGGGCGCCGTCGGGCAGCAGCAGCACGACCAGCATGATCGTCACGCCCAGCACCAGCAGATGCAGTTTCAGGAGATGGCTCCAGGCCAGCGTCGTCGCGCTTTCGATCAGCAGCGCGCCGATCAGGGGGCCGAAGACGGTGCCGGCCCCGCCCAGCAGGAACATGACGAACGCCTTGACCGATATCGCCATGTCGAACACCAGCGACGGCTCGATGAAGCCGACCCAGCGCGCGTAGAGCCCGCCCGCCACTGCCGTCAGCAGCGCGCTCAGCATCCAGGCGATCGACTTCACCTTCAGCGTCGGAACACCGGTCGCCTCCGCCGCCTCCTCGTTGGAGCGGATGGCCCGGCAGCCGTAACCGAAGCGGCTGTCGCGCAGGAAGATGCCGAGCAGCAGGCTGGCGGCAAACAGCGCCGCAAAGCCAACGTAGGCGCGTTGCGCGGCATCGCCGGCGGTGCCGGCTCCCAGCGGCAGCGACAGGCCGGCGGCACCGCCGGTAAGACCCGAGAGGTTGGCAGCCAGGGCCGACACGACCTCGTTCAGCCCGAGGGTCGCGATGGCGAAGTAGTGGCCGCGCAGGCGGAGCAGCAGTGGCCCGACCGCCAGTGCCAGCCCTCCGGCGGGGATCGCGCCGAAGAGCAGGGCCGGCCCCAGGGCGAAGCCCGCGGCGATGGCCAGCGCCGTGCCGTAGGCACCGATGCCGAAGAAGACGACGTTGCCGAAGGCGGGGTAGCCGACGAAGCCCGCCATGGCGTTCATGCCCTGGGCGATGACGGCAAGCATGAGGACGCTGGTCAGCAGGCGCAGCCAATAAAGGGACAGAAAGGACGGCAGCACCATCAGGACCGCCATCAAAAAGCAGCCGATCGCCGCGCTGCGCAGGGTGCCGGCCCAGGGGCCGCTGCCCCATCTGGCGCGCCAGGTGGATGCGGCCATGGCGGCGGCTCAGCCCTTCACCTCGGCGAAGAAACGCCGACCCATGAGGCCACGCGGGCGCAAGATCAGCACCAGCAGCAGCAGGGTGAAGCCGATGGCGTCACGATAGCCCG
>CAIYWM010000981.1 GCA_903929895.1 uncultured Alphaproteobacteria bacterium | reverse complement strand
TGGGCAGCCGGTTCAGCACCGAGCTCACCTTGGTGTTGATCTCCGTCAGCGCCTTGCTCGAATCGTAGTTGAGCCGCAGGTAGACCGTGATGGTGCTGACGCCGCTCTGGCTGGTCGAGGTCATGTAGTCGATGCCGTTGGCCTGGGCGACCGCCTGCTCCAGCGGCGTCGTGATGAAGCCCGCAATCACGTCGGGATCGGCGCCGTAATAGGTCGTCGTGATCGTGACCACGGCATTTTCGGTGCGGGGATACTGCAGCACCGGCAGGGCACTGATGGCGCGCAGGCCGACCACAAGGATCAGCAGGCTGACCACGCTCGCCAGTACAGGGCGGCGGATGAAGATATCGGTGAACTTCATGGGACGATGTCCTGCAGGCTGGCTATTTGTCGACGATCTTCGGGGCGGCGTCGTTGGTCGGCACGGCGCGGTTGT
This sequence comes from uncultured Alphaproteobacteria bacterium, assembly GCA_903929895.1. Lineage (GTDB taxonomy): Bacteria > Pseudomonadota > Alphaproteobacteria > Reyranellales > Reyranellaceae > Reyranella. The sequence continues at coordinate 7,103 of CAIYWM010000981.1, read as the reverse complement.
CGACCAGCACCGGTACGCCGTTGCGCAGCTTGATCTGGCCGGAGGTGACGACCGTGTCGCCTTCGGAGACTCCCTTCAGGATCGCGACCTGGTCGCCGCGCGTGGTGCCCGTCGTGACGAAGACCTGTCGCGCGACGAGCTCGGGCTTGGCATCGGCACCCTTGCCCTTGTCGTCGACGATGTAGACCAGCGAGCCGTAGGGATTGAAGCTCACCGCCGTCTGCGGAAGCGTGACCAGGCGCTGTGCCGTGCCGGTGTCCAGCTCGACCGCGGCGAACATGCCGGGCATCAGCTTCTGGTCGGCATTGGGCAGGGTGGCGCGCACCTGCACGTTGCGGCTGCCCGTCTCGATCTTCGGATTGATGGCGGTGATCTTTCCTTCGAAGGTGCGGCCGGGGAAGGCGTCGATCCTGGCCCTCACCCTGTCGCCGACTGAGATCTGCGCGACGGCCTGCTGGGGCAACAGGAAGTCGACGTATATGGGGTCCAGCGACTGCAGGGTGGCGATCATGGTGCCGGCCGCTAGGAACTGGCCGAGATCGACCTGACGCAGGCCGAGCTTGCCGTCGAACGGCGCCCGCAGCGTCTTCTTGTCGAGGATCGCCTTCTGGACAGCGACCTGGGCGCGGGCGTTGCGAAGGTTGGCTTCATCGTTGTCGACGATCGCCTGGCTGATCGCCTGCGCCTTGAGCTGCTTCAGGTCGCGGTCGTAGGTGATCTGGGCGAGGGATGCCGTCGCCTCGAGCGACTGGAGCCGGGCCTCCTCGTCTTCCTTGCGCAGGGTCAGCAGCACCTGCCCCGCCTTCACCTCGTCGCCCGACTGGAAGGTGATGGTCTCGACCACACCCGGCACTTCGAGCGACAGCTCCGCGCCGCGGACGGCCCGCAGGGTGCCGACCGCATCGATCTTGGGCTGCCAGTCGCTGCTCTCGGCCTTCGTCGCGGAAACCGTCTGGGGCATGTTGGCCATGCCGGCCATGGCTTCCTTGATCTTGCCGTTGACGAAGGCCTTGAAGCCGAACAACCCGCCGAGCACCGCGCCGACGAGAATGAGCATGATGAGCATTCGCTTGATCATCGTATGCCTTTTGAGCTGATCTGGATGGATTGATCTGAAGGGGAAGGAGCGGCCGGTCAGTGACCGGCGCGCGGAAGCTTGATGTCCTGGACAGGCGGCAGCGCGAAGCGCGACGGCTTGCCCATCGATTTCGGATCGACGTCGGTGCGGTTCCACCAGCCGCCACCCAGCGCCTGGAACAGCGCCGCGGTGTCGGAGTAGCGCGCGGCCTGGGCCCGTAGCCGGTTGATGACGGCGGTCTGGTAGGTCTGCTGGGCGTTGAGCAGGATCAGATAGTTCACGGCGCCCAGCTGGTACTGCTGCTCGGAGAGTCGGAGGCTCGCCGCCGCGGTCTGCTCGGCGGCGACCTGGGCCCGCAGCGTGTCGGCATCGTACTGCACGGCCCGCAGGGCGTTGGCGACATCCTGGAATGCCGAGAGCACGACGCCGCGATACTGCGCGGCCGCGCGTTCGTAGGCCGCGATCGCGGCCTTGCGCTGGCTGTCGAGCCGGCCGCCGTCGAACACGGTCTGCGCGATCCCGAGGCCGATACTCCAAACGCCCGAGCCCGGCACGATGAGCGAGCCGAGGCCTCCGGAGGTGAACCCCAGCAGGCCGGTGATGGTGAATTGCGGCATTTGGTTCGCGACCGCGACGCCGATATCGGCGCTGGCGCCGCGGAGCTGCTCCTCGGCGGCGCGCACGTCCGGGCGCTGTTCGACCAGAGACGAAGGCAGGCTGAGCGGCAGCTCCTGCGGCAGCTTCAGCTTGGCGAGGTCGAAGCTCTCGCCGCGATCCTGGTCCGGCGAGCGGCCGACCAGCCTCATCAGCTGATTGCGCTGCTGGGCAAGCTGCTTCTGTAGCGGCGGCAAGGTCGCCTGGGTCTGTGTGAGGGCCGCCTCCTGGGCCAGTACGTCGGCGCGCGAGGCGCCGCCCAGGTCGAACTGGCGGCGCACTACCGTCAGCGAATTGTTGAGGATGTTGACGATGTCCTGGGTCGCTTTGATCTGGGCCTGCAGCGAGGCGACGTTGATCGCCGCGACGACGACGTTGGAAGAGAGCGTCAGATAGGTCGCCTCGAGCTGGAAGCGCTGGTTCTCCGCCGCCGCTTCCCGGGATTCGACCTGGCGGCGCACGCCGCCGAAAACGTCCGGCGAATAGGAGATGTTGAGCGATGCCGAGGTGACGCCGAACATGACTCCGGAGCCGGCCTGACCCTGCGAGGCTGGAGAGGAAAGTTGCTGCTGCCCCGATCCATTGGCACTCAAGGTCGGGACAGTCCCCCCTGCTGGGCAAAGTAGAGCTCTCGCGCTTGCCGCAGCGCCGCCTGCGCGGCGTCGACGTCGGGATTGGCCTGCAGCGATTCACGCACCAGAGCGTCGAGCTGCGGCGACTGGAACAGGACCCACCAATCGCCGGGGATGTCCTGCTCCGGCACGAAAGTCTGCGCGCCGCCGCCGGGACTGGCCGCAGAGCTGGTCTGAAGGGCCAACGCCTCGGGTGTGTAGCCGGTCGATGTCGGCTTGGCTGGCTTCACGAAATCCGGACCGGCGGTGCAGCCGGCGAGGAGGAAGGCCGTGAAGGCCACGAGAAAGGGTGACCGCCTGTGCATACTGGTACTCTTGAAACTATTTTTCGGGCACGACGGCGCGACAGATGGCAAGCGTCTGTTCGCGCACGATCTGCTTCATCAACAGAACGTTCTCTCCCTCTAGACCGACCGCTTTTAGGATGGGTCGCTTGTGGTTGTTGCAGAAGATGACGACCTGCCCGATCAGAGCCATCGTGCGCATCGTCATTTCCGGGTCGGCTTCGGACTTGCCGTGGATACGAGCGAACAGGGCGAGGCAGGGATTGAAGATCTGCCGCATGCCGTTCTCGTGCAACCGGTCGAGCCCGGGTGTCTCCTCGACCTCGGAGCGTGCGAAGATGAGGCGCCGGCTGTCGACCTGCGGGCCGCTCGTCACCACGGTGATGAAGGCGTCGAGCGTCTCGCACAGAAGTTCGGTCAGCTCGCCCGGTGTGGCCGCGGGATCGTCGAGCGCCGCGCGGACGCGGGGCAGCACCCCGGACATGTGCCGCTCGGTGTCGGCGACGATGTCCTCGATGACCGCCCGGTAGAGGCCTTCCTTGTTGCCGAAATAGTACTGGATGGCCGGAAGGTTAACGCCGGCCCCCTCGGCGATCTGCCGGGTGCTGGCGCCCTCGTACCCCTGGGCGGCAAAGAGATCGAGCGCCGCTTCCAGGATGCGCCGGCGCGTATCCTCGCCCCTCGCCTGGGTGCCCTGACGGCCACGTCCAGTGGTCTGAATGTTGATCATCGCTACCCTGAGCAGTGCTGACCCGAGCCAATTACTATCAGTCGATAAACTATGTCAATCGATAGATATTTTCGCGGGCGGCGCGAATTCAGGGCCGATGAAGGGGGCAAGCGAAGGTTTGGTATCGCGCTCTTGGCCCGGGCGGTGGCGGGCATCGTGCGATCCTGCCGGGATCGCCAGAAAGCCTATAGGGCGGGCGCGAGGGTCGTCATCCGGCCTCCTCGCGCCGCGGCGTCGGCCGTCAAGACTTCAGCTTGGCGGCCATCGACTTCGGCACGCGGACCGGCATATCCAGAAGCATCTGGGCGAAGGCCTTGGCCAGCGGATCAGCCTTGAGCGAGGCCATGCCGCCGCCGCCCAGCGCCTTGCGCAGCAGGAAGTTGAAACCCTTGATGCCCGGCAGGCGCCAGCGCGTGACCTGTCCCTCGATACGATGGGCGAAGTACCTCGCCACCGCCTCTTCCGTCACCTCGGCATCGAGGATGGGTTCGTACTCCGGCTGGCGCGCGAAGATGCCGATGTTGGCGTTGTCGCCCTTGTCGCCGGAGCGCCCGTAGGCAAGCGCAATCAGCGGCACGGTAGCGGCATCGTCCGCCGGCAACGGCGCCGCCGCGGGTGCCTCGACCGGAAGCTGTGCCGAGGTGAATCCGCCGCTGCGAGCGCCTTCCTGCAGCGCGATCCTGTGGCCGTCGACGTCGACGGTGACCGGCACCATCGACTTCGGCACCAGGCAGGAGAACATGCGGATGACAGGCGAAGGCGAGACCCGCCCGGCGCCGAAGCTGCCGGTCATGCCGACCACGCCGCCGGTCGACATGGGCGAGATCTCCCGGCCGAGCAGCGCCAGCGCGTCCTTCTGGTCGTGCCGGGCGGCGATCTTCACGACGACCTCGCGCGCATCGGGCACACGGCCGTGCGGACCGTAGGTCGCCTCGCTGCCGATCACCTCAATGCTGACGTCGCGATAATCCGCCATGCCCTTTTCGGCGAACATGCGGCGCGTCTTCTTGATGATCGACTCCGCGCTGTGGCGGCCCTTCGCCACCGCCTCGCGTCCGCCCAGCATGAAGATCGACGTGAATTTGTAGCCGTCGGGCCAGGTCGTCGAGACCTTGTAGGTGTCGGTGGGCGGGCGCCCCCTGGCGCCGCTCACCCGCACGCGGTCCTTGGCCACCTGTTCGTAGGTCGCCTGGGTGAAGTCGCACACCACGTCGGGCACCATGTAGGCGCGCGGATCGCCGATCTCGTAGAGCATCTGCTCGGCGACCGTCGCGGTCGTGATCAGGCCGCCGGTATCGTCGGGCTTGGACAGCACGAAGCTGCCGTCGTCCGACACTTCGGCGATCGGGAAGCCCATATTGTCGTAGTCCGGCACCAGCCGCCAATCGGTGAAGTTGCCGCCGTTGCACTGCGCGCCGCACTCGATGATGTGGCCGCACAGCGTACCGGCGGCGAGGCGGTCGAACTCTTCCGGCGTCCACGAGAAGGCGTGGATCAGCGCGCCCAGGGTCACGGCCGAATCGACGCAACGACCGGTGATGACGACGTCGGCGCCCTCGGCAAGCGCGCGGGCGATCGGGAAGCCGCCGAGATAGGCGTTCATGCTGGCGATCTTCGACGGCAGCTCGGCACCGGTGTCCATCTCGCGGATTCCGGCGGCGCGGAACTCGTCGACGCGCGGCAGGATGTCGTCGCCCAGCACGACCGCGACCTTGAGCGTCACACCTGCTGCCTCGCAGGCCTTGAGCACAGCGTCGCGGCAAGCCAGCGGATTGACGCCGCCGGCGTTGGTCACCACCCTGATCTTCTTCTCGGCGATCTCGCGTGCCAGCGGCGCCATGACCACCGACACGAAGTCGACGGCATAGCCCGCCAGCGGATTGCGCAGCTTCTGCGCCGCCATGATCGACATGGTGACCTCGGCGAGATAGTCGCTCACCAGATAGTCGACGTTGCCGTGGCGCACGAGTTGTACCGCGGCGGTCTCGGTGTCGCCCCAGAATCCCGAATGGCAGCCGATGCGGACGGTCTTCTTGCTCATCGTGCTGCCCCTCTCGTCGCCTTACTTCTTCTTAAGATTGACGAACGCTGCCATGCGCTCAATGTGCTCGCCCTCGGCGACCGACTGGGCGAAGGAATCGATGCCAGCCTGCACCGCCTCGTCGAGCGGCAGACGCTCCCAGCGGCGCATCAGGCGCTTCTGCGCGCGTACGGCGAGCGGCGTCGCATCGACGATCGAATGCACGCAGCGTTCGACGGCTGCGTCGATCTTCGCCGCCTCGACGACTTCCTCGACCATGCCCCAGGCCTCGGCCCGACAGGAATCGATGTTCTCGCCGGTCAGCAGCATCCACGAGGTGCGGCCCCAGCCGATCAGACGCGGCAGCAGCGCCGCCTCGACCACTGAGGGAATGCCGACCTTGACCTCCGGCATGCCGAAATGGGCTGTGTCGGTGGCGATGCGCAGGTCGCAGGCGGCCGCCACTTCGAGGCCGGCCCCCAGAGTGTAACCTTCCAGGCGGCAGATCACCGGCACCGGACAGTCGCGGATCGACTGGCAGAGCTTGTGGACCATGGTGATGAAGGCGCGTCCATCCTCGGACGTGCGCATCCCCGCCATGTGGTTGATGTCGGCACCGCCGATGAAGGCCCGGCCGCCCGCGCCCGAGAAGACGACGACGCGCAGGTCTTCCTCGGCCGAGAGCGCATGGAAGGTCGCGGTGAGATCGTGCAGGGCGGGCGGGTTCAGGACGTTGAGACGCCGCGCATTGTCGAACACGAGATGGACCACCGTGCCCGCATCGCGTTTTTCGCGCCGGATCTCGATCTTGTGCGCGGATTCCGCCATGACGTTTCGCTCCGTGGGTCTTTGTGATTGGGTGATTCTCCCCTATTAGAACCCGCCAACGACGCTTCACAAGAGCCAATGCCCGATACGATCGACCTCTCCCGCTACACCGTGTTCGTGCCGCCGGATCCGTTCGAGGATCATGTCGGGCCGTTCTATTTCGACCTCCAGGGCGATGCGCGGAAGGCCGGCACGGTGCACTGCGTGCTGCCGACCCTGCCGCGCCACGGCAACTACATGGGCGGGGTGCACGGCGGCGGCATCCTGACCTTCGCCGACTACGCGCTCTGCCTGGTGGCCGGCCGCGCTGCGGACGGCGGCACCAACACGTCCTTCGCCATGACGGTGAGCATCGCCGTCGAGTTTCTGAACGGCGCCGTCATAGGACCGCCGCTGGAAGCGCGCGGCGAGCCGCTGCAGGTCACGGGCCGCCTCGCCTTCGCCCGCGGCTCGATCACCCAGGAAGGCCGCACGATCGCGCTGTGGTCGGGCGTGTGCCGCCATGTCGCCCGCGCCAAGGCGATGGCGCGCAAGGACGAGCAGGCGCCGTCGAGGATCGACCTGCCGCCGCAGGTCGTGCCCGAAGGCTTCGAACCCTTCAAGGCCAGCGCCTATTCCACCCATATCGGCCCGGCCTTCGTGCGCAAGGAAGCCGATGGCGCCTCGCTGGTACAGCCGACCTTGGCGCGCATGTGCAACTCCGGTGGCGCGCTTCACGGCGGCTACATGATGAGCTTCGCAGATACCGCCATCACGCGCGCCGCCGCGATGACGACCGACCTTGCGCCGGCCACCGTCTCCTTCGCTGCCGAGGTCCTGGCTGCCGGGGACATCTCCGCACCGCTGGTGACGCGCGTGGAAGTGCCGAAGCGCGGTC
>CAIYWM010000980.1 GCA_903929895.1 uncultured Alphaproteobacteria bacterium | reverse complement strand
CTGGACTGCCGCGCCGACCGCGACGACTTCGTCGGGATTGACGTTGCGGGCCGGCTCCTTGCCGAAGAACTGCTTAACGACCTCGATGACCTTCGGCATGCGCGTCATGCCGCCGACCAGGATGACCTCGTCGATCTGGCCGGCCTGCAGGCCGGAGTCCTTCAACGCCGCCTTGCAGGGCTCAAGCGTCCGCTGCACCAGATCGTCGACCAGGGACTCGAGCTTGGCGCGCGAGAGCTTGATGACGAGATGCTTCGGACCGCTGGCGTCGGCCGTGATGAACGGCAGGTTGATCTCGGTCTCCTTGGAATTGGAGAGCTCGATCTTGGCCTTCTCGGCCGCTTCCTTCAGGCGCTGCAGGGCGAGCTTGTCGTTGCGCAGGTCGATGCCCTGCTCCTTTTTGAACTCGTCGGCCAGGTAGCTGATGATGCGCTGGTCGAAGTCCTCGCCGCCCAGGAAGGTGTCGCCATTGGTCGCCTTGACCTCGAACACGCCGTCGCCGATCTCGAGGATCGACACGTCGAACGTGCCGCCGCCCAGGTCATAGACCGCGATCGTGCCGGACTTGCGCTTGTCCATGCCGTAGGCAAGGGCCGCGGCGGTCGGCTCGTTGATGATGCGCAGCACTTCGAGGCCGGCGATGCGGCCGGCGTCCTTGGTGGCCTGGCGCTGGGCGTCGTTGAAGTAGGCCGGGACGGTGATGACCGCCTGGTCGACCTTCTCGCCGAGATAGGCCTCGGCCGTCTCCTTCATCTTGCCGAGAATGAAGGCCGAGATCTGGCTCGGGCTGTACTGCTCGCCGTTCACGTCGACCCAGGCATCGCCACTCGGAGCCTTGTCGATCTTGAATGGGACCAGCGTCTTCTCCTTGGCGACCATGGGGTCGTCGAAGCGACGCCCGATCAGGCGCTTGACCGAATAGAGGGTCTTCAGCGGATTGGTGACGGCCTGCCGCTTGGCGGCCTGTCCAACCAGACGCTCGCCGCCATCCGTGAAGGCGACCATGGACGGCGTCGTGCGCGCGCCCTCGGAATTCTCGATGACCTTGGTGTCGCCGCCTTCCATGACCGCGACGCACGAGTTGGTCGTACCCAAATCGATGCCAATGACTTTCGCCATGATTTCTACTCTCTTCCCTCGGCAGATCGGCCGGACCCCAAAGGCACCCGATCGACCCCCGTGTAATGGTTACCTGCCGGAAAACCCGGATCAGGACAGGGGCTATATAGGTCCTATCCGGCTGCCTACAATGGACCTAAGGACCAAATTCTCCGCTGGAAAGTGCCGTTTGGGGCACTACTGGCGGATTCGCGACAGGCGGGCCGGCAGCGCGCCGAACCCTCTAGTTTTCATTGCTGGCAGCGACGCTGGCAGCCGGGCCACCCTTCGACACGGCGACCATGGCCGCGCGCAGCAGGCGGCCGGCGATCAGGTATCCCGGGATCAACTCCTGGACGACGGTGCCCGACGGTACGTCGGCATTTTCGATCTCCATCATGGCCTGATGGAATTCGGCATTGAATGGCTTGCCCAGGCTCTCGATCCGGGTGACGCCGTGGCGCTCCAGGACCGACTGCAGCTCACGGTCGGTCGCCTGGATGCCGACGATCACGTTGCGCAAAGCCGGGTCCATGGCGCCGAGATCGGCCGGCAGGGCAGACAGGGCGCGGCCGAAATTGTCGGCCACGGAAAGTACGTCGCGGGCAAAGCGCTCGACACCGAACTTGCGCTCCTTCTCGACATCCTGCTGGGCCCGGCGGCGCACGTTCTGCGCCTCGGCCAGGGCCCTGAGCTGCTTGTCCTGGAGGTCGGCCTTCTCGGCCTGGAGCTGCTCGACGAGGCGCTGCCACTCGGCGGTACTTTCCGGGCGGGGCGGAATGTCGAGATTGTCGGGGTCGACCGGCATATCCGCCGGGGCGCCGCCCGCGGTTGGATCGCTGGCCATGTGATGTCCCCTTGTATTTTGGTTGCTTGAGGTGGCCTTCACTTAGGGACGACCCCGGCCCGGGTCAACTGGGTCAAACCGCCTGCAGGGGCGCCTGCAGCCTGGTGCCGCGCACGATGATGCCGCCGCGGTCGCCGATGGTCACCTGGCCGTAGCGCTGGGCGAAGATCTCGGGCAGCGGCCGGGCGCGCTCGGCGGCCAGCCACAGGCGCAGCAGGTGACGGCGGCGCTCCGGCTCGGGCCAGTCCTCGAAGCCGGTGCGGTCGTGCAGCATCGTGTGGTTGTGAACCAGCTGCACGTCGCCCGGCCTGAACTCCATGAACGTGTTGAGCGCGGGGTCGTTGGCCAGTGAGTCGAACAGGTCGAGGGCCTCGATCAGCTCCGGCGTGTGCCGCGGCGCCTCGGGAAAGCGCTGGGCCGAGTCGATGTACTGGCGCTGGTAGATCGCCGTCAGGTAGCCTTGGTGCCAGTTGAACACGGGAATCTCGAAGAAGGGCTTCTGGCCTTCCGGCACCTCGCCCCGCCGGTCGGTGGCGATCGGCTGGAACAGCAGCTTCAGAAGGTCGGGCCGGCGGCGGCGCATCTCGTTGAAGATGGTGGTCGAGCTCACCAGCGCCGACAGGCCACCGGATTTCGCGGTCTTGAGGCAGAGCAGCCCGACGATGTCGCAGGAATCGGTGTGGTAGGTCTGCCGCTCGTGCGTCTGGTAGATGCGCACATTGGGATCGTTCACGTCGAGGCCGAGATCCTGCACGTGACCCAGCACGTGGCCCTTGCCGTTCTGCGACCGGGCGCTGCCGAGATGGGCGCCCAGGCCGAAGAAGGCCGTCGCCGAGTCGCGGATCGACCAGCGCTCGACCGGCAGGCCGCGCAACAGCAGGAAGCCACGGCCGTTCAGCACCTCGTCGTCGACCCGCGACCTGAGCTTGGCGCCGAGCGTCGGCAGCGGGAAATCCTGCGGCTTCAGCACCGCGATGTCGGCATCGCGGGCCACCAGCGCGCGGGTCGCGGTCTCGACTTCCGCTACCTCGGCGGCACTGAGCGGCATCTGCCAGTCACTGCGCTTGGCGATCTCGGGCCCGTACCAGGAGGCGGCGCCGGTCTGCTCCGGCGGCAGTTCGAACGACATGATCGATAGTCCTTGTCAGGCGTCCCACGGGAATCGTGGCGCGAACAGTTCCCTGTCGCTGGTCGACAGACGGTAGCTCTCGGTGGCGTTGACGAGCGCGGCGCGGATGCCGGGTTCCAGCGCGCTGTGGCCGGCATCGGGCACGACGACGTAGCGCGCCTCCGGCCAGGCGCGGGACAGCGCATCGGCGGTCACCGGCGGGCAGACGATGTCGTAGCGGCCCTGAACGATGGTGCCGGGCAGGTGTCGGATGCGGCCGAGATCGGCCCATGGCCAGCCTTCCGGCACGAAGGTGCCGTTGGCGAAGTAGTGGGCCTCGATGCGCGAGAGCGCGAGCGCGAAGCCGCCATGGTCGGTCTCGAACGGCGCGCGCACCGCGGGATAGAGGGTCGAGCATGCCGCCTCGTAGCGGCTCCAGGCACGCGCCGCCGGACGGTGCAGGTCGGGATTGCGATCGATCAGGCGGCGGTAATAGTTGCCCAGCAGGTCGGAGCGCTCGTCGGCCGGCAGGTGCTCGGCGAAATCGCGCCAGGCTTCCGGGAAGATCGTGCGCATGCCGCTGAGGAACCAGTCGATTTCCGGCCGCGCGCCGAGGAAGATGCCGCGCAGGATGAAGCCGGTGGTGCGCTCGGGATGGGTGAGGCCGTAGGCCAGCGCGAGCGTGCTGCCCCACGAGCCGCCGAACAGCAGCCAGCTCGGGATGCCGAGATGCGTCCGCAGCTTCTCCATGTCGGCCACGAGATGGCCGGTCGTGTTGTCCTGCAGCTCGCCCAGCGGCATCGAGCGGCCACAGCCGCGCTGGTCGAAAACGACGATGCGATAGAATTGCGGATCGAAGAATCGGCGATGGACCGGCGCGGAGCCGGCGCCCGGTCCGCCATGCAGGAAGACGACGGGCACGCCCTCGGGGTTGCCGCTCTGCTCCCAATAGATCGTGTGCCGGCCGTCGACCGCCAGCATGCCGCTGGCGTACGGCGAGATCTCGGGAAACAGATCGGAGCGGAGCGGAGTCTCTGAACGCGGCATGCGATTGTCCTTGGGACATCAGTGCCATAGCGGCGGCTTCCGTGCCAGCCTTGCGGACGATTGCCGCCCGGTCCGCCGACCGTCTAAGGTCGATGCGTCCCAGGAGGATCCGTGGAAATTCGCCGTATTCTGGCGCTGGTCGCGTTGCTGGCCGGCGTCGTCGCCTGCGCGCCGGCTGTCGCGCCGCCGTCCACGTCCGCGGCTGCGGCGACCGGACGCGGAACCATCGTGGTCCCGCGCGAAATCGAGAAGCTCGTCGGCCCGGCCAACCAGGACGCCGCCCTCCAGGCCTATGTCGACCGGGTGGGCCAGCGCGTGGTCGCGGCCGCAGGCGTCAGCGGCTTCCGCTTCGTCGTGCTCGATTCGCCGGTCGCCAATGCGCATGCGGTCCAGTCCTACGTCTTCGTTACGCGCGGATTGCTCGCCCTGCTCGAGAACGAGGCCGAGCTGGCCGCCGCGATCGGCCACGAACTCGGCCATCTGGTGCAGCGTCATGCCGCGCAGCGCGCGCGCGTCCGGCAGGACGTGCTCGATGCGGCGGTCGAGGCCGCCGCCACCAGCGGCTCGATCACCGTCGGCCGTGCAGTGGCGCAGGACGGGTTGCTCGCCCTGCGGCGCTATTCGCGCGAACAGGAGCTCGAAGCCGACCGGCTGGCCCTCGGCTACATCGTCAAGGCCGGCTATCGCGGCGATGCGATGGCGTCCCTGATCGACCGGCTGCGCCGGCAGAGCGCGCTCGAGGCGCAGATCATGGGCGAGGCGCCCGACATCGGCGACCGGCCGAGTGCGGCGTCGACCCATCCCGCGCCGGTCGAACGCACCTCCGCGATCGCTGCCCTGCCGCTGGCGGGTACGCCGGGCGAATCGAACCAGAAGGGCTATTTCGCGGCCATCAATGGCATGTCGGTCGACGATTCGCCGAGCGAGGGCTTCATCCGCGGCCGCTCGTTCCTCCATCCGACCCTGCGCCTCGGCTTCACCGTCCCGCCCGGCTTCCGGCTGTTCAACGACAGCGACGGGGTGCTGGCCGTCAATCGCGACCGCTCCCTGATGATGTTCTCCTGCCTGACCACGCCGGTGGCCGGTCCGCTCGACGACTGGATGCGCAACAAGCTGAAGCCCACGCCCACCGACATCCAGATCCTGGAGATCAACGGCAACGAGGCGGCGATCGGCGCGCGGCCGCGCGGCTCGGATACCGGCCTCGGCCAGGCGCGCTACATCGTCATTCGTCAGGGCACCCGGGCCTGCAACTTCGCCCTGGTCAGCGAGGGCGCCGACCAGGATCGGCAGATCGAGGCGATGGTCCAGGCCGCGCGGACCTTCCGTACCCTCACGCCCTCGGAAGCTGCCTCGCTGCAGCCCTACCGGCTGCGCATCGTCTCGCCAGCAGGATCGACACCGGCGCAGCTTGCGGCACGAATGCCCTATTCCGATTTCCGGATGGAACGCCTGCTGGTCCTCAATGCGGCTCAAATGCCGGCCGATCTCGGCAGCCGGTCCGAGATCAAGATCGTCCAGCCCTGAAAGAGCGGTTCAGGGTTCAATCCACTCCAGCACCGCGCCGTCGGGATCGAGTGCCACCAGCGCCGGCGCGTCGCGCGTGACGGTCAGTACACGTCCGCTGTCCTGGGCGAGGTTCCTTGCCGGGCCGGTGCCCCGCACGACTCGATTGACGGTGGGCCAGCCGCCATCGTTTGCCTTGCCCAGCGCCTCGTCCAGCACCGCGTCGGTCTGGGTGCTCCACCAGAAGGCGTCGGCCTGGCCGTTGAGCGGGCGGCCCGGATCGACGCCCGTGGCGGCAAACACGAGACGGCCGTCGGCGCTGAGGGCCGCGCGCGACAGGGCGTTCAGCAGATCGCTGTGGCCGGGGCGTGTGGCCTGGCGCTCGCGCAGGCCCGAGGTCCAGCGGGCGATGGCGAGCGACCCGTTGCGGCTGGCGATGCGGCCCTCGGCGATTGAATGGCCATAAGCCTCGATGATGGCGTCCAGCCCGCGCGACAACATCCAGTCGAGCACGTCGAGCGGGGCCAGGGCGAACTGGAGCTGGAGCGCCTTGTGCCAGATCTCCTCCTGCGGTCCGCGCAGGAAGACGAAATCCTCGACCTCGGCACCGGGCCTGGCCAGCAGGCGGCGGCGCAACAGCAGCATGAGATCGAGCGCGCGGGGCGTGTTCCCGGCCGCGCCCAGCATATTGCCCAGCACGACCAGCCGGTCGCCAGGTTGCCAGCGCTGCATCAGGGCGACGCCCAGCCGCTGCAGCGCGGCATCGTCGCCCTTCAGGGCACCCAGCGCCCAGGTGGTACCGCCGTCACGCAGGCGGGCGATCGAGGCGACTTTGCTCATGGATCAGGAGGCGGGGCATGAAAAAGGCGGCGCGACATCGGAGTGTCGGGCCGCCTTTCAAGTCATTCTCGCCAGGACCGCCTAGGCGACCTTCTGCAGGACGCTGTTGAGCTTCTGGGTCGCGAGATCCTTGTCGATCCGCTCGACGGCGGCGAGTTCGCGCGCCAGCCGGTCGAGTGCGGCTTCGTAGATCTGGCGTTCGCTGTAGGACTGGTCGGGCTGGCCGGCATTGCGGTGCAGGTCGCGCACCACCTCCGCGATCGCCAGCGGGTCGCCCGAGTTGATCTTCTGTTCGTATTCCTGCGCGCGGCGCGACCACATGGTGCGCTTGATGCGCGCGCGGCCGCGCAGCACCTCCAGCGCTTCGTTGATCACCTCCTGCGTGGCCAGCTTGCGCAGGCCCGAAGAGGACGCCTTGTTGACCGGGACGCGCAGCGTCATCCGGTTCTCCTCGAAGGTGACGATGATCACCTTCAGCGACATGCCGGCCACCGGCATGTCCTCGATCCCCTGGACCTGGCCGACGCCATGCGTCGGATAGACGACATAATCGCCCGCCTTGAACTCGACCTGCGGCGACCTGGCCCGCGGTGGCGGGACATGTGGGCCGCCATGCATGGACGAGCCATGCGACGGCCGAGCCGGCGCGGGCGGCGCGACGGGGGCTGCGGCGGGCGCGATCGGCGCTGCTGCCGGGGCGGGCGGCGCCTTGGCAGCCGGGGCAGCAGCCTTGGGCGGGGCG
>CAIYWM010000979.1 GCA_903929895.1 uncultured Alphaproteobacteria bacterium | reverse complement strand
CGTCGGTCGTCTCACCGCCCAGCGCGAAGAAGAGATCTCCCTTGCCGACGGCGCGGCTGTCGAACGTCACGCCTTCAGCCTCGAAAGGCGCGGTGATCGACGCCGCCGACAGGGCGGACTGCACCTCGTCGGAGGTCCAGAGCACGCTCACGTCCCGCCTCCGGTCAGCGTGCGCGCCTCCTCGGCATCGTCGAAGTGATGTGTCACGCCCTTGATCGTCTGGCCCGTCTCGTGGCCCTTGCCGGCGATCAGCAGCAGGTCGTCGGCGCTCGACAGCGCCTCCATGCCGGAAGCGATGGCGGCGTGCCGGCCGTCTGCGATCTCGACCCAGTTGCGACGATCGCCGGCGATGCCGCGCACGATCTCGGCTCGAATCGCCGCCGGCTCCTCGCTGCGCGGATTGTCGTCGGTCACGATCGCGAGGTCGGCCAGGCGCGTGGCGATCTCGCCCATCACCGGGCGCTTGCCGCGGTCGCGATCGCCGCCGCAGCCGAAGACCACGACGAGCTTGCCGCGGGCGAAGGGCCGCAAGGTGCGCAGCACCGTCTCGAGCGCCTCGGGTTTGTGCGCATAGTCGACATAGACGGCGGCGCCCGAGCGATGGCGAGCGACGAGCTGCAGGCGGCCGGGCGCGCCCGTCAGGTGCGCAAGAGCCTCCACGGCACGCGCCGGCTCGCCGCCCGTGGCCACCACGAGGCCAAGGGCAGCAAGCGCGTTCGAGGCCTGGAACCCGCCGACCAGGGGCAGGTCGATCTCGTGACGCACGCCCATGATTTCCAGCGCAAGATACTGTCCGGCCGGCGTCGGAGCGTCGCTCAGCAGCCGGATCTCGCGGCCCTTCGCGCCATAGGTCCAGAAGCGGATGCCGCGCTGCCGGCAAATCGCACCGAGCGCCTCGGCCCGGTCGCTGTCGGCATTGACGACCGCCGTGCCGCCCGGCGGCAGCAGGACCTCGAACAGGCGCGCCTTGGCCGCGAAGTAGGCGTCCATCGAATGGTGATAGTCGAGATGCTCGTGCGTCAGGTTGGTGAAGGCTGCCGCCGACAGGTGCAGCCCATCCAGCCGGTGCTGGTCGATGCCGTGGCTTGAGGCCTCGATGGCCAGATGCGAGACGCCTTCGCGCGCCAGAGTCGCGAGGTCCTCGTGAAGCTGGACCGGATCGGGCGTCGTCAGGCCGCCATCACGCACGAGACCGGGCGAGACGATGCCCAGCGTGCCGATGCTTGCTGCCTTCAGCCCCATCCGCTCCCAGATCTGGCGCACGAAATGGACTGTCGAAGACTTGCCATTGGTGCCGGTGACGGCGGCGATCGTGGCAGGCTGCAGAGCGGCGAAGGCCGACGCCATCAATGCCACGCGACGCCGCGGATTGGCGTCGCGCACGACGACGATTCCGGGATCGAGCGGCGGCAGCACCGCATCGGGCGCGGCCAGGATTGCGATCGCGCCGCGCCGCACGGCATCGTCCACGAACGCAGACCCGTCCTGCTGGGTACCCGAAAGGGCAGCGAAGAGATAACCCGGCTGGACCTTGCGCGAGTCGAGCGTCAGGCCGACGAGAACGGGATCGCGCGGCAGCGCGGAAGAGGTCGCGTTTGCGTCGGCGCTCCGGCGCATGAGCTCACTCAGACGCAACGCGGCGCACTCCCGGACCGGGGGCTGCCGCCGTCTGGCCGGGGGCCGGCCGAACCGGCAATGCCTTGCGATGATCGCCCGGAGAACGGCGCACGCTGGCGGGCACGAGCTGCGGCGGAGCGACAGGCGGCGGGACCGGAGTCGAGGCGATCTCGATCGGCGGCAGCCCGTCCTTCAGGTCGCCCGGCAGGATGCCGTAGAGCGACACCATCTGCTCGATGATGAGCTTGACCGAAGGCGCCGCCACCCAACCTGCCGTTGCGTAACCGCCGGTCTCAGGCAGGCCCTTCGGCTCGTCGAGCGAGACGATGACGACGAACTTGGGATCGTTCATCGGGAACGCGCCGACGAAGGAGCTGATCAGCGCCTTCTGACGGTAGCCGCCGCGGCCCGGCTTCTCGGCCGTGCCGGTCTTGCCGCCGACCTCGTAGCCCGGGACGTTGGCGTTCTTGCCCGTACCCTCGACGGCGTTCAGGCGCAGGAGCTGCCGCATGTTGACCGACGTCTTCTGCTGGATGACCCGGCGGCCCTTGTCACTGCCCGCGTGACGCTTCACCAGCGAGGGCTGATAGAGGATGCCTCCGTTGATCATCGCCGCCGAACCCATCGCCAGGTGCAACGGCGTCACCGAGATGCCGTGACCGAAGGCGATGGTCATGGTGTTGATCCTCATCCAGTGGCGCGGCCAGAGCGGTCCCGCGACTTCCGGAAGCTGCGTCGAGATGGGTTTTAGGAAGCCGATCTTGTCGAAGAAGGCGCGCTGGCCTTCCGGTCCCATGACCTCGACCGCCATCTTGGCCGAAGCGATGTTCGACGAATACTTGAACGTCTCGGCCACGTTCAGCGGCCGGCGCTGGGCGTGGTCGTCGTTGATCGTGAAGCGGTCGATGCGAATCGGCGACGTCGCGTCGAACACGCTGTTCAGCCCGACCTTCCCGCTATCGAGCGCCATCGCCGTGTTGAAGATCTTGAAGGTCGAACCCTGTTCGTAGACGCCGAGGGTCGCGCGGTTGAACAGCGCCTCGTTGGTGAGCGTCCGGGTGCTGTTGGGATTGTAGGTCGGCAGCGAAGCCATGGCGAGGACCTCGCCATTGGTCACGTCCATGACGATCGCGGTGGCGCCGATGGCCGAGAATTTCTGGACGGCGCGCGCGATTTCGCGCTCGACGATGCGCTGCAGGCGAAGGTCGATGGAGAGCTGCAGGGTCTCGCCGCTCTGGAGCTGCTGGTCGAAGTAGCGCTCCACGCCCGCCAGGCCGGTGTTGTCGACGCTGGCATAGCCCAGGATGTGCGCCGCCGCCGTTCCCTGCGGATAGATCCGCCGTTCCTCGGCCTGGAAGTCGAGGCCTGGAATACCGAGGCGGTTGACGCGGTCGTGCTCGCGCGGGCTCAGGCCGCGCTTGATCCAGACGAACGTCCTGTCGCCTTCCAGCTTCTCGCGGACATCGTCGTATTTGAGGTCGGGCAGCGCCGTCACGATCTTGCGCGCAGCGTCCTGCGGGTCGATCAGCAGGTGCGGATTGACGAAGGCCGACATGACCGGAACCGACGTCGCCAGCACGGCGCCGTTGCGGTCGACGATGTCGGCACGCTCCGACTGGATCGAGCCGCCGCGGGCGGCGACGCGCTGCGTCGGCTCGGCGCCGTCGCGCAGCAGCGACACGTAGCCCATGCGCAGGCCAACGGCCGTGAAGGCGATGCCGAAGATCACCGAGGCGATCACCAGGCGCTGGCGGGCGGTCTCCTGCACGTCACCCTTCAGGCGCT
>CAIYWM010000978.1 GCA_903929895.1 uncultured Alphaproteobacteria bacterium | reverse complement strand
CCCGCAGCGAAGCCAAGGCCGCCTTCAACAACGATTCGGTCTATCTCGAGAAATACCTGCCGCGCCCGCGCCACATCGAGATCCAGGTGCTGGGCGACGGGTTGGGCGCCGGCATCCATCTCGGCGAGCGCGACTGCTCGCTGCAGCGCCGGCACCAGAAGGTGCTAGAGGAAGCGCCGTCGCCAGCCCTCAATGCCGAACAGCGCAACAGGATAGGCGAACTCGCCGCCGACGCCGTGCGCAAGCTCAAGTATCGCGGCGCCGGCACGATGGAATTCCTCTATCAGGACGGCGAATTCTACTTCATTGAGATGAACACCCGGCTACAGGTCGAGCACCCGATCACCGAGGCGGTGACCGGTATCGACCTGGTGCGCGAGCAGATCCGCATCGCTTCCGGTTCCCCCCTCGGGCTCACGCAGAAGGACATCGTGATCCAGGGCCATGCCATCGAGTGCCGGATCAACGCGGAGAATCCCGAGACCTTCGTGCCCTGCCCCGGCCTGGTCACCGACTATCACGCGCCGGGCGGTCGGGGCGTACGCGTCGATTCCGGCCTCTATGCGGGTTACTCGATCCCGCCCTATTACGACTCGATGGTCGCCAAGCTGATCGTGAACGGCGGCAGCCGCAACGAGTGCCTGATGCGGCTGCGCCGCTCACTCGAGGAATTCGTGATCGGCGGAATCGACACCACGATCCCGCTGCACAGGCGCATCATCGGCGAGCAGGCCTTCATCGACGGCGACTACGATATCCACTGGCTGGAGAAGCTGGTCGGCCTCAAGAAATAGCGTTGCGATGCTGGAGATCACCCCCGACCTCCTGCTGCAGGCCTATCGCATCGGCGTCTTTCCCATGGGAGAGAGCCGCGACGATCCCAAGCTCTACTGGCTCGATCCGCGCCTGCGCGCGGTCCTGCCGCTCGACGGTTTCCATCTCTCGCATCGGCTGGCGCGCACGGTCCGCAGCGGCCACTTCGAGGTAAGCGCCGATACCGCCTTTGCGGAGACGGTGCGGGCCTGCGCCGAGCCGCGCCCCGGCCATCCGGAGAGCTGGATCAACGAACCGATCGTCGAGCTTTATACGGAGTTGCACGCGCGCGGCCACGCACACAGCGTGGAGTGCCGCATGGACGGCCGGCTGGTGGGTGGTCTCTACGGAGTCTCGATCGGAGCCACCTTCTTCGGCGAGAGCATGTTCAGCCGCGAACGCGATGCATCGAAGGTGGCACTCGTCCATCTGGTGGCCCGACTGATCAGGGGCGGCTTTGCCCTGCTCGACTGCCAGTTCATGACCGACCACCTGCGCAGCTTCGGGGCGATCGAGATCGCACGGGACGATTTCAAGGCGCTGTTGGCCAAGGCGATCGACCGGCCGGCGACCTTTCAGCGTGAGCTGGGCGGCGAGGATCCCTGCGCCATCGTGCAGGACAGCACGCGCAGATCGTAGACGCCGTGGTCGAGCGCCGACAGAGACGGCGTCGAGGCGAACATCCAGCCCGCGAACAGCTTTTCTTCCGCCTGACCGGGCTTGTGATCGACGATGGTGAGATGGGCCACGGATTCAGGGGGCGCCTCGGGCACGTTCACCAGGCAATCGCTGACCGTGATCTCGAGCGTGCCGAACCGCGTGGACTTGCCGACCGGCGCGTAGAAGCGCTGTGTGCGGGCGGTCACCTTGTCCAGCCCCTGCAACTCGGCCGACCGTATGCCGGGACCGTCCGGCACCGGCCGCAGATTGGCGTTGCCCGGACGTTGCGGCGGTTGCTGCGGAGGCGGAAGCGGTGTTTGCGCCGACGCGGCGCCAACACCGGCTGCCAGGACAGCAAACGCGATCAACCCGCGCATGCTCAATCCCTGGCGCGGGGCGGCGTCAATCCGTCGATCAGCTCGTGAAGCGCCTGCTTGATCTGCGCGGCGTCGCATCCCATCAGAACTCCGTCCTCCAGCGCATCGGTGCAGAGGGTTTCGATTTCCTGGATGTTCTGGTTCAGGACTTTGATCTTTTCGAGGCACGACACTGGCTTGCCGTCGGGTTGCCGCCAGACCGGCGGCTCCTTCTGGGAATGGGCGCCCATCACTTGCTTCCCGTGCTGCCGAACATGAACTTGGCAATCAGCTCGGTAAGCGGGATCGAATCCTGCGTCTGCTCGATCTCGCCCCCGCTCTTCAGCATCGTCTTGTCGCCGCCCGGCTCGAGCACGACCACCATGCCGCCCAGCAGCGACTCGCTCACGATCTTGGCGTGGGTATCGGCCGGCAAGTTGACGTTAGATGCTATGCCGAGGCGCACGACTGCCTGATAGGTTTTCGGATCGAGACTGAAACCGGTGACGCTGCCGACCTTCACGCCGCTCAAGGTCACGTCCGCACCACGCTTCAACCCGTCGATGCGGCCGAAACGGGCGACGAGTTCATAGCCATCCGGCCCGGCGCGGTCGGATTTGGAAAAGGCATAGACGACGAAGGCGCCAGCCACCACCAGCACCAGCGCGCCCACGATCGTCTCGACAATGTTACGGCCCACGCTCTTGCCCCTTGCTCGCTGCCTGCAGCGTCAGCCTGGCCGCCAGGCCTCGTAAACCGGCTTCGGCTTCTCGCCGTCTGACAGCGCGTGGCCCGGAGGCCTGTAGGCATGATCGGTCCCAGTGAGATTGGGAAGATGTTCCTTCTGCCACGACTTGCGCGGCACACCGCCGGCGGGCGGCGGTTCGGCGAGCGTGTGATGAAGCCAGCCATGCCATTCGGGAGGAACTCGCGATGCCTCGGCGACTCCATTGTACATGACCCACCGCTTGCGTCGCATTCCAGGGACAACGCGCTTGTCCTGAAAGTAGCGGTTGCCTTCCGCATCCGTGCCGACGAGTTCGCCGCGCATCTTCGTGAAGAGCCATGTGCCGATGATCATGAACCAACCACTT
>CAIYWM010000977.1 GCA_903929895.1 uncultured Alphaproteobacteria bacterium | reverse complement strand
GCCTTGCGTTCGATGTGCCGCTGCAAACGGCCGGCGAGGCGCGCAAGGCCCTGGTCGCCCTGGTTGGCAAGGCTCGCTCGATGCCCTGATTCCGTCACGCAGGCCCGCCGGTTTCGCGTCGCAGCATTCTTCTCGCGGATGCGAAGGCCGATTCACATGCTGGCCGACACTAACTTGTCGCAAGGGGCTTGCCTCCCCGCGGCCCTGCCAGTAGCGCATAGTGCTGGACCACCTTCGCCATTCGGATCGGCCGGAAAGCAGGAGAAACGCTGTGCATCAGGCGGGCTTCATCGTACCCAAGTTTGGACTGGAAGCGCTCGGACTCAAGAACCTGAGCAATGTCTACTGGAACCTCCAGGTTCCCGCGCTCTACCAGGAAGCGATTCGCCGGCATGAAGGCGTGGTGGCCGATGGCGGCGCGCTGGTGGTGCGGACCGGCATCCATACCGGCCGCTCGCCCAACGACAAGTTCATCGTCGAGGACTCCGAGAGCAAGGGCCGTATCGACTGGGGCAAGACCAACAAGCCCATCACGCCCGGCCAGTATCGCGCGCTCTACAACCGCATGATCGCCTACGCGCAGCGCCGCGACCTGTTCGTGCGCGATTGCTGGGCCGGCGCCGATCCCGCACATCGCATCGGCGTGCGCGTGGTCAACGAGACGGCGTGGCACAATCTTTTCGCCCGCAACATGTTCCTGCGCCCGGCCCCGGAGGAACTCGAAGGCTTCAAGCCGGAATTCACCATCCTGAACCTGCCGGGCTTCCAGGCTGACCCGAAGCTCGACGGCACGGCCTCCGACTGCGCCATCCTCGTGAACTTCACCGATCGCGTCGTGGCGATCTGCGGCACCTGGTATGCCGGCGAGATCAAGAAGTCGGTGTTCACGATCCTGAACTACCTGCTGCCGGACAAGAACGTCCTGCCGATGCATGCCTCCGCCAACCTCGGCCCGAACGGCGACGTCGCCGTCTTCTTCGGCCTGTCGGGCACCGGAAAGACCACGCTGTCGGCTGATCCGACGCGCACGCTGATCGGCGACGACGAGCATGGCTGGGCCGAGGACAGCCTGTTCAACTTCGAGGGCGGCTGCTACGCGAAGGTCATCAAGCTCAGCCGCGAGGCCGAGCCCGAGATCTATGCCACGACCGGCCGCTTCGGCACGGTGCTGGAGAACGTGGTGATCGATCCCGCGACCGGCCGCCTCGATCTCGACGACGGCGCCTATACCGAGAACACCCGCGCCTGCTACCCGCTCGACTTCATCCCGAACACTTCGGCCACCGGCATCGCCGGCACGCCCGAGAACATCGTGATGCTGACGGCCGACGCTTTCGGCGTGCTGCCGCCCATCTCGCGGCTGTCTCCCGAGCAGGCGATGTACCACTTCCTCTCGGGCTACACGGCGCGCGTCGCCGGCACCGAGAAGGGCGTGACCGAGCCGCAGGCGACCTTCTCGACCTGCTTCGGCGCGCCGTTCATGCCGCGCCATCCGACCGTCTATGCCAAGATGCTGGGCGAGAAGATGGCTCGCCAGAACGTGAAGTGCTGGCTGGTCAACACCGGCTGGTCGGGCGGCGGCTTCGGCGTCGGCGAACGCATGTCGATCCGCCACACGCGCGCGATGGTGCGTGCGGCGCTCGACGGCACGCTGGCCACCGTCTCCTCCTCGGCCGATCCGCACTTCGGCATGCAGGTGCCGAGCACCTGCCCGGACGTACCGGGCGAGGTGCTGAACCCGAAGAACACCTGGAAGGACAAGAAGGCCTACGACAGCGCCGCGCGCGACGTCGCACAGCGCTTCGAGAAGAACTTCCAGCAGTTCGAAAGTCACGTCGACGACAAGGTCAACAAGTCGGCCATCCGCGCTGCCGCCTGACCTGACGGGACATCGCTTCCACGCGGCGGACATCCTATGATGTCCGCCGCGTGAGCCAGATTGCCGAAGCACCCCCTGCGAAAGCTGCCGTGCGCCGCCCCTGGCGGTTGCCCCTGGTTGCCGCCCTGGCGCTTGCCTTCGTTTCGCTCTCGCTGATTTCAGGCGTCGCCTACATCGTCGTGCTGGCCGGCGCGACCGGAACTGCCGAGCGGCTGCTGGTCGATCGCGCCGCCCGCGTGGTCGACGCCCAGGTGGCGCTGGTCCGCAGCCGCCTCGATCCGGTGAGTGAGCAGCTCGAACTGATCGCTGCCCTCGCCGCCGGCGGCCGCGTCGACATCGAATCGCCGGTCGCGATGCGCGAGCTGCTGGCCGTAATGATGCAGCAGGTGCCCGCCGTCTCGGCGGTCGGCTTCGCCACGCTCGATCTCAAGCTCCATCGGGCCGTCCGCGAGCCCGACGGCACGATCGAGCGCGAAACGCTCTCGCTCGTCGACCAGCCGCAGGGCATGGAGCGCTTCCGCCAGCTCCAGACGGCGCAAAACACGTTCTGGGGCGCCCTGTTCTGGAGCGAGACGATCAAGCAGCCGGTGGTCAACGTGCGCACGCCGGTGCGGCGCATCGACAATGCCTTCATCGGCGGCCTGATCGCCACGGTGGCCGTCGGCGATCTGTCCTATCTCATCGGCGACCCGGTCCGGGGCGGCGAGGGGCGCTATTTCATCCTTGTTGGCCGCGACCATGTGCTGGCCGCGCGCCGGCTGATCGATCCCCGGGGGCTCGGCCTCTCCGAAAAGCGGCCCCTGCCCACGATCAAGGAGGTCGACGATCCGGTCCTCGCCAAGATCTGGGATACGCCCGTGCGGTCGCCGCAGATCGATCGGGCGCTGGGCTCGCTCGGCCATGTCGTCGAGGAGGGCGGGCGGCAATGGGTGTTCGTCTATCGCGAGCTTAGACGGTTCGGACCGGAGCCCTGGCTGGTCGGGCAGTACTTCCCGATCGAGGACGCGACCGGCGACCTCGACCGGCTGATGAACGGGGCGATCGTCGGCGGCATCACGCTGGCCGTCGCCGCGCTGCTGGCGCTGGTGATGGGGCTCAGCATGGCGCGCTCCATCCGCACCCTGACCTCGGCGGCCGAGCTGATCGAGCAGCTCAAGTTCGACGAGCCGTTCCATCGCAAGTCGCGGCTGCGCGAGATCGACGATGCCGGCCACAGCCTCGACAAGGCGCGCGGCGCGCTGAAATGGTTCGGCGCATATGTACCGCGCCGTCTCGTCTTGGGACTGATGGAACTGGGCGAGGATGCGGTGGCGTCGCGCCGACGGGTCGTCACGGTGATGTTCACCGACATCGTGGGATTCACGCCGCAGGCCGAGGAACTGCCGGAGCAGGAAACGGCCGACATGCTCAACCATCATTTCGCCCTCTTGGGCAGCTGCATCGAGAACGACCAGGGCGTAATCGACAAGTATATCGGCGACTGTGTGATGGCGGTGTGGGGCGGCCTTTCGACCATGGAGGACCATGCCGACCATGCGGTCCATGCCGCCCTCGAGATGGGGCGCGTCGTGCACGAGGACAATCTTCGGCGCATCGCGGCCGGCCAGAAGGCCGTCCGCCTGCGCGTCGGCATCCATTCGGGGCCGGTGATCGTCGGCAACATCGGCGCGCCGGGCCGGGTCAACTACACCGTGGTCGGCGACACGGTCAACGTGGCACAGCGCTTCGAGCAGATGGGCAAGGAATTCATGGCCCTAGACGAGGACGTGATCGTCCTGGTCAGCGGCGATACGATCGCGGCGATGAAGCGCCCCGAGGCGCTGGGTGAACTGCCCAAGCCGGAGCTGCGGCACGTGAAGGGGAGGGACGAGCCGGAGCAGGTGTATCGCCTCCTGTAGTAGGCGCCGCCTGTGACGAGGTGCTGCGCTGGACGGGATACGGTCGTCGCCGGTAGTGTGCGGCCGTCCTCTTCTTTGGCATTTCGAAGGAACGAGCCGCACATGGAACGACGCAAACTTCTTGCCTTGTCGACGGCCGCGCTCGCTCTCGCCCCCTTCCATGGACTGCGCGCCCAGGACTCCAACAAGCCGTTCACGACCGAGCAGCTCGACCAGATGCTGGCGCCCGTTGCCCTCTATCCCGACGCGCTGCTGTCGCAGGTCCTGATGGCGTCGACCTACCCTCTCGAGGTCGTCGAGGCGGCGCGGTGGTCGCAGGCCAATCCGAACCTCAAGGGCGACGCTGCCCTCGCGGCGGTAAAGGACAAGAGCTGGGACGTCAGCGTGAAGTCGCTGGTCGCGTTTCCGCAGACGCTACAGATGATGAACAACCAGCTCGACTGGACCCAGAAGCTCGGCGACGCGATGATCGGCCAGCAGAAGGACGTCGCCACGGCGGTGCAGCGCCTGCGCGCCAAGGCGCAGGCCGCCGGCAACCTGAAGTCGACCCCTCAGCAGACGGTGACGACGCAGTCGAGCGGCGGCGCCAGCGCGATCGTCATCGAGCCGTCTAATCCCGAGCTGCTCTACGTTCCCTACTACAATCCGGCCTGGGCCTACGGCGCCTGGCCGTATCCCGCCTATCCGCCGCCCTATTATCCGCCGCCGCCGAACTACGGCGCGGCGCTGATGACCGGCATGATGTTTGGCCTCGGCGTCGCTGCAGGTGCCGCGATGTTCGGTGGCTGGCACTGGGGCTATGGCGGTGGCGGCTGGGGCAACAGCTACACGACCGTGAACGTCAACCGGGCGACCAGCATCACCAACAATTTCAACGCCGACCGTTATCGCAACGGCCAGTGGAACCACGATCCGGCGCATCGCGACGGCGTGCCCTACCGCACGCCGGCGGAGCGGCAGGAATTCGGCCAGCATCGCCCCGATTCGGCGGCGCAGCGCCAGCAGTTCCGCGGCCAGCTCGACGGGCGGGGCGCCGACGGCCTGCAGAATCGTGGTGTCGAGAACCGGCCGGCCGAGAATCGCGGCGTTGAGAATCGCGCCGGCGGCGACCGCGGCGCGTTCGGCGACATCAACCGCGGCGGCAGCGGCGCCAGCCGCGACTTCAACCGCGGCAGCCAGTCCTGGGGCAACCGCAGCTGGGGTGGCGGCGGCGAGCGTTCTGGCGGCGGGGGCGAAAGGTTCGGGGGAGGAGGACGGCGATGAGCGGCACGATGTTCCGGCGCGGTCTCCTGGCCCTGGCCGTCTTCGTCGGCCTGGCCGGCGGCGCGGTCGCCCAGCAGGCAGCCAAGCTTCAGGGCTTTCCGACGGCCGAGGCGGCCGCCAACGCGTTCACCGACGCGGTCCGCAAGGGAGACCAGAAGGCGCTGGGGACCCTGCTGGGTCCGCAATGGGGCGAGTTCGTCCCCACCACCTCCGCGCAGCGCCAGGAGCGCCGGGCGGCCTACCTCGCGGCCTGGGACGAAAGTCACGAGGTCAAGGTCTCCGGCGACAAGGCG
Organism: uncultured Alphaproteobacteria bacterium; assembly: GCA_903929895.1. Taxonomy (GTDB): domain Bacteria; phylum Pseudomonadota; class Alphaproteobacteria; order Reyranellales; family Reyranellaceae; genus Reyranella. The sequence goes on along the minus strand of CAIYWM010000977.1, from coordinate 3,325 downwards.
ACCGTGATGGCCGGCAAGGCCGGCTGGACGCTGCCCATCCCGATCGTGAAGGACGGCTCTGAATGGCGCTTCGATACGGTCGCCGGCTGGCGCGAGATGCGCCTGCGCCAGATCGGCCATGACGAGGCCGCCGTCGTGCAGACGATGCTGGCCATCGTCGATGCCCAGCGCGACTACGCGGCGATGGATCCGATGAAGACCGGCTCGCCGGTCTACGCAAGGCGCCTGCTCAGCTCGCCCGGCCGCAAGGACGGGCTCTACTGGGAGGCCAAGCCCGGCGAGCCGCAGAGCCCGCTCGGGCCGGCGGTCGCCCGTGCGCAGCTCGACGGCAATGCGCCGGACGGCCATTATGGCTACTACTTCCGCCTGCTCTACGGCCAGGGCCAGGCGGCGCCGGGCGGCGCCCGCGACTACATCGTCAACGGCCGCATGATCGGCGGCTTCGGCGCCATCGCCTGGCCGGTGCGCTACGGCGTGACGGGCGTGATGACCTTCATCGTCGACTACAAGGGCGAGGTCTACCAGCAGGACCTGGGCCCGGAGACGGCGCAAAAAGCCGGCATGATCAACACCTTCAATCCTGATAAGGGTTGGGTGAAGGCGGATATGACGCCTCCGTGACGGAGGTGTCGACGTTAAGGGGAGAGGTGTGATGAAGACGAAGATCCTGACGCTTGTCGTCGCGGCGGGCTTCCTGGGCGGCTGCAACACCAGCAACCTGTCGGATGGCCAGACTGGCGCGCTCGTCGGCGCCGCAGCCGGCACCGGCATCGGCCTCGCGACCGGCGGCAGCTTCGGCGCGGTGGTCGGCGCCGGCCTGATCGGCGGCGCCGTCGGCTATCTTGGCGGCACCGCCATCGGCAACAGCAAGTAGGGAGAGATGCGCATGACCTCCAGGCTTCTCCTCGCGCTCGGTGCCCTCTCGGTCGGAAGCGTCATCGCCGTCTCGGCGCCCGCCCAGGCCCAGATGCCGGCGCTCAACTTCGACCAGGCGGCCTACATCACGTGCAAGGAAGCGCATGCGATGAATCCGGAAGCCCGCAAGGCGCTGGCCGTGTTCCTCGCCGAGCATTCGGCGCGCGTGCGCGGCGTGGTGATCCCCGATGGCGAGCAGGGCGCCCAGCTCGCCCATCTGGTGCGCGGCGGCTGCACCCTGTCGCCCGACGCCTACCTGTTCACGGTGGTCGACCGCGCGATCCTGGCCGAGCTGCCCAAGCTCCCGAAGCGCCGCTAGCTGCTTCCAGCTACGGCTTCCAGCGGGTCACGCCGAGAGCTGCCAGGACCAGGCGGGCGGCGTGACGTAGGCGGCAGAGGCGAAGGCCTGCGCGTCGGAAGTCTTTCATCTGGAGCGCCGTCGGATATCCCAGATACTGGCCGTCCGAGAGCTGCTGCGGTTGTCCCGCTGTCCTGTCGGCCGTGAGACGCGCCAGTGCAGTCGGCAGGGCGCGCGCACCGGCCAAGAATAAGTGCGTCGTCAGTTCGCCGACCGAGGCTGCGCCATCGATCGGCACTTCGACCTGGGCAATGACGCGGCCGGCGTCGATTGTGCGATCTTCAATCGCGTGAACCGTGGCGCCCGAAATGCGCTCCTGCCGCGCTTGTGCCCACAGCACGGGGCAGGGGCCGCGCAGGTTGGGAAGCAGGGACGGATGAACGTTCAACGCAGCCACCTTCGGCAGGCCGATCAGAGGGGGCTGCAGGATCTGGTCGAAATTCATGACGACGATGAAATCGGGAGCGCAAGCCTGTACGGCGGCAAGCGTCTCGGCGGAATTGACGTCGGGTGTTTCGATGAACCTCGCATTATGGCGCCGCGCCAGCTCGGGCAATGTCGCCAGTCCCGGAGTTCGGCGAGTGACCAGCGAAAGCCAGCGCGCGAAATAGGCGACGATCGGCACCGATATCAGGTCGAAGCCTAACCAGAGGTTGAGCGGGATACCAAAGCGACGGAAGCCAGCGGTCGTCTGTTCCCAGAAGGTGCCGTGACTGGAGCCGAACCGCCGCGAGGACAGGACGAGACCTATGTCGTTCCCGAACTCCGCGAACACCGCGTTCAATGCCGGGAGGCAACACAGGCTGTCGATATGGCAAATCACGATCGTACGCGTCTTTGGCCTGTTTTCCGCAGCGGACGGCATGCGGACCTACTCCTTCAATATCCGGGCACTCAGCCAGACGGGAAGCAGCGCCGTAAACCAGACGCCGATGGCGAGGCCAAAGGGGAAGGCGATACGCGGTCTGTTGCGGGCGAGACCGTGACGGATGATCCGCGAGGCTCGCGCGGTACTCATCGATTTCGGTCTGGGATCGGCGATCGCATCGGTCATGCGACTCGTTACATAGCCCGGGCAGACGACGCTTAACCCGACATTGGCTTTTGCAAGCGGGAAGCGAAGGCTCTCTCCCCAGACGCGTATCGCCGCCTTGCTCGCGTTATACGAAGCGGAGCGTGGGCGGCCGAAGAAAGCAGCAAGGGACGAAATCACGCCGACTTGTCCTTCGCGCCGCGCCATGAGGCGATCAATCAGCGGCTCGACAGTGTTCAGTACACCCGTGATATTGACCGAGATGGTCCTGTGAGCCGAATCGAAGGGCTCGATTCCCAGGTTGTTCTGGTCGAGCGATATCCCGGCATTGGCAACCAGCAGGTCGACCGGATGGGCGTCGTCGAACGCCTTCAACCAGCGCGCCATTGCGGGTCGATCGGTGGTGTCGACAGTATCGGCGAGCACTGTCGCTCCCTTCGTCCGGCAGGCATCCGCGACCGCATTCAGGCGCTTGGCGTCACGGCCCGTCAGGCCAAGAACGACGCCAGGAGCAGCATAGTCGATGGCCAGCGCCTCCCCGATGCCACTCGAAGCGCCAGTGATGATGATGTGGCGGAATGTTTTCATGTTGGGGCAGATGTATTGAAATGATAGTGACCTTGCGAGTGCTGGACCACGCATTTATGTTGGCCGACAGCGCATTGACCGATGGTCGAAAGTCGGGACGTGACCCGTAGATTTCTCTTCGACGTCAGCGGGCTGCTTCACTGGTATGCCTTCTTCCCGAATCCCTCTGGCATCCAGAGGGTGGCTGAAAAGCTGCTTACCTCGACGGTAGTTCAGCGTAACAAGCACGTGGAGTTCGTGGCGCGCGCTCTTGGCGGCGATGAACTCTACAGGGTGGATGGCCGTACATTGCGTGATCTCCAGGATCCGCTGCGGCGCAGGGCGGCGATAGCCCGCCTGCGCGCCCTCTTCACGATGACGATGCGACAGGCACGGCGCGGTGGCCCCTTATCGGACATGGCCATTGTCCACGCTCCCTACTTCCTCCTCGG
>CAIYWM010000976.1 GCA_903929895.1 uncultured Alphaproteobacteria bacterium | reverse complement strand
CTTTCGTCGATGGCCTGTTCTACGGGCTGAAGCCGGCGGTGCTGGCGGTGGTGCTGGAGGCCTTGCTGCGCATCGGCAAGCGCGGCCTCAAGGGCCGGCCGCAGGCGGTGGTGGCGGGACTGGCCTTCGCCGGCATCTTCCTGCTGGGGCTGCCCTTCCCGTTGATCATCGTCTGCGCCGGCCTCTACGGCTATTGGGAGCTGCGGCCGGCCGCCTCGGCATCGACGGCTCCAGCGGGCGCCGCCGACCGCGCCCTCGACGAGGGAGCCGAGCACACGCTGCCCAACTTGGGACGCTCGATCCGCATCGCGCTGGTGTGCCTGGTGTTGTGGCTGGCGCCGGTGGCGGCTGCCGTGGTGTGGGGTGGCGGCGCCTTCGGGGCGGTGGGGGTGTTCTTCAGCAAGATGGCGGTGGTGACCTTCGGCGGCGCCTACGCCGTGCTGGCCTATGTCGCGCAACAGGCGGTCGAACAGTATGGCTGGGTCACCGCCGGCGAGATGCTGGACGGACTCGGGCTGGCCGAGTCGACGCCCGGGCCGCTGATCATGGTGACGCAGTTTGTGGGGTTCCTCGGCGCCTGGCGCGACCCGGGGGGACTGTCCCCGCTGCTGGCCGCAACCCTGGGTGGGCTGCTCACCACCTGGGTCACGTTCGTGCCGTGCTTCCTGTGGATCTTCGTCGGCGCGCCCTATGTCGAGGCTTTGCGGTCCAACAAGGCGCTGTCGGGCGCTCTGGCGGCCATCACCGCGGCGATCGTGGGCGTGATCCTGAACCTCGCGGTCTGGTTCGGGCTGCAGGTGTTGTTCGCCGAGTTGCGCCCGGTCAGCCTGCTCGGCGCCACCGTCGACGTGCCGGTACTTGGGTCCGCCAATGTCGCGGCCGTGGCACTGGCGGCGGCCTGTGCGGTTGCTGTATTCCGCTTCCGCTTCGGGATGATCCCGGTCCTGCTGGCCAGTTCGATGGCCGGCATCGTCTACGCATTGATGTTATAGGAAACCATGACCGACACCCTCCCCGACCGACTGTCCACCAATCCCAAGAGCCCGCACTATGACGAGGCGCTTCTCCAGCGCGGCATCGGCATCAAGTTCGATGGCCAGGAGAAGACCAACGTCGAGGAGTATTGCGTGAGCGAGGGCTGGATCCGTGTGGCCGTCGGCAAGACGGTGGACCGCAAGGGCAATCCGCTCACCATCAAGCTCAAGGGCGTCGTCGAACCGTTCTTCGAGACCAAATCCTAGAGGGGGGCCGAGTGACACGGCCGCACGGGGATGAAGACACACCGAAGCCGCACCCGCGCCGGCGCGACGTGCTTGCAGGGGCGGCGGCCCTCGGCGGTCTGCAGCTGGCCTCCGGGCCGGCCGGAGCGCAGCCCGTGAAGGTCCGGCTTGGCACTGCGACGCCGGGCGGTGGCTTTCCGGTCTATGGCGCGGCTTTCGTCGAGGGCGTGCGCCGCTTCGATCCGGCGCTCGAGATCGAGGCCATCAACACCAAGGGCAGCACCGAGAACGTGCCGATGCTCGAGGCCGGCACGCTCGACATCGCGCTGGTCCAGGGCGAGGTCGTACATGCGGCGCTGCAGGGCGTGGGGCGCGCCCCGGCCGACCTGCGTGTGCTGACGGCGATGTATCCGACCGCCGGGATGTTCGTCGTGCGGGCCGATTCGCCCTATCGCACCATCGCCGATCTCAAGGGCAAGCCGATCGCCTGGGGCGCCGGCGGTTCGGGCCTGGTGATCCTCGGTCGCTACGCCATGGACGGACTGGGCCTCGATGCGGCCACGGACTTCCAGCCGATCTATCTCGAGCGCGCCGGCGATGGCCCGGCGATGGTGCTCGACGGCCGGGCTGCCGCACTGTGGGGTGGCGGCAATGGCTGGCCGGGCTTCATGACCATGGCCAAGAGCAAGGACGGCTCCCGCTTCATCGCGCCGGATGCCGACGAGATCCGGCGCATCCTCGCCAAACACCCGTTCCTCAAGCCCGTCACGCAGCCCGCCGGAAGTTTCCCCGGGCAGGCCACTGCCATACCCTCTGTTGGCTCCTGGAGTTTCGTGCTGGCCCGTCCCGGTCTCGACGAGACCGTGGCCTACCGCACGGTCAAGGCGCTGCACGCGCTGCAGCAGGCCGGCAATCCGCCGCCGCAGCTCGTCGACACGACGGCCGTCAATACCGTCGCCGTGGTGCCGGGGCGCGAGAAACTGCACCCCGGTGCCGCCCGATTCTACCGCGAGATCGGCCTTCTCACGTAACCAACGGCAGCCCAGAGGGGCCGGGCGCGGCCAAGGCGAAGTAGCCGGCTACTCCGGCTTCAACAGTCCTTTCTTCGCGAGTTCGCCGATCCCGGCATCCTCGGTCTTGAGGAAGGCGGCGAATGCCTCCGGTGTCGACGGACGCACCGTCGCGCCGAGCTCGGCAAACTTCTGCTTGATCGCCGCGTCATCGAGCGCGGCCGCTACGGCAGCGTTGAGCGTGGCGACGATCGCCGGCGGCGTGTCCTGCCTTACGAAGAGGCCCAACGTCGTGCCGCCGTCAAAGGCTGTACAGCCGGTCTCGGCAAGGGTCGGCACGTCAGGCAGTTCCGGTGCGCGCTTCTCGCCGACGACGACCAGCGCGCGCAGCTTGCCCGACTTGATGTGAGGGAGCGAGCTGCTGAGCTGATCGCAGTAGCTGTCGATCTGTCCGGCCAGCGCGTCGTTCAGTCCGACGCCCGAGCCGCGATAGGGTACGATCGCGAAGCTCACCTTCTCGTTTTCCTGGATGCGCAGGATATCGGTATGGTTCGGCGTGCCGTTGCCGGCATGGCCCATGCTGATCGTGCCGGGCTTCGCCTTGGCCGCCGCCAGCAGCGACTGCCAGTCCTTGAAGCGGCTGTTGGCCGGCACCACGACGATCATCGGAACCGTGCTCAGCATGCTCACCGGAGCGAAGGAGGGCACCATCGACGGCTTGCCGGCCATCAGCGGCGAGACGAAGAGCGTGCCGAAGGCCGCGATCACCATCGTGTAGCCGTCCGCGGGTGCCTGCAGCACCAGCTCCTGGCCGACGACCCCACCTGCGCCGGGGCGGTTGTCGATCAGCACCGGCTGCCCGAGCTTGCGCGACATTCCTTCGCCCGCGAGGCGCGCGGTGACGTCGGCATTGCCGCCGGCCGCAAAGGGAACGATGAGGCGGAGGGGCTTGGTCGGAAAGGACTGGGCCCGGGCGCCGAAGCCGGCTGCCAGGGCCGTCGTTGCCGCGAGTCCGCCAAGCAGGACTGTCCGTCTGTGTGCCACGATGCATTTCCTCCATTATCGATTGGGGGAAGCATCCGCCTGGACGCCGGGCCGGGCTACTCGAAACGGCGGGCGCTTTCGCGGCCCGAAAGGGTCATTCCGCAGCTTTTGCCGCGCGATGGCGAAGGGCTTCGCCATGCGCGCGGGCGGCTTGTGTCCTAGTTGCTGTTCTCCAGGTGCCTCAGCACATAACGACGGCCATCGCGTTCGACATCGAAGCGCACGCGATCGCCTGCGCTCAGACCTTTCAGGATGGTGGGATCCTCGACGGCAAAGACTCGCACTCCGCCCTCGGGAAGCAGAGGCAAGGGACGGTACTCCAGCGTGATCCGACCCGCGGCAGGATCGACGGCCACGACCCGGCCGCTGCCGAGAGGCGTGTCATCCGGCGTTTCGACGGTACAGTTCTGCACATCCGCGTCGCCGTCCGGTTCGGCAAGGGTCGGCAGGGTGGCTGCCGAAAGCGGCGAGATGAGGACGGGCGAAAGCGCCAGCGCGGCAAGCGCCGCAGCAAGCGTGAAGGACTTGGTAGACATCGGGCTGAACTTTCCAGAATTGAACGCTACTCAGGGCTTCCAATCTGGGACGGCTCCGCCCGATTTCCAGTGGTTACAGGTCGGTTACGAAGCAACGATCACGCTTGTCACAGCCCCGGAAGCGCCTGTTTTCGCGGGCTGATCAATTTGCGCGGCGCCGGTAGGTAACCTTGAGTTGAACTGAGGTTGAAGACTATGGTCAGCCCTCAGGCGAAGGAGTCGATGATCTTGGCCAGCGCCACGTCCTTCTCCGACAGGCCGCCGGCGTCGTGCGTCGACAACACGATCTCGACCTTGTTGTAGACATTGGACCATTCCGGATGATGGTCGGCCTTCTCGGCGGCCATCGCGACGCGGGTCATGAAGCCCCAGGCTTCGTTGAAGTCGGCGAACTTGAAGCTCTTCTGGATCGCATCGCGGCCACGTACTTTTTTCCAGCTCTTGATCGAGGCGAGTGCCTGCGTGCGGGCCTTGCCGGCGAGTTTGGCGGTCATCTGTTCTCTCCTCAGTTGGCGTGAAGCTTGCCTCATCGCGTCGCAGCGGCCTAGGCTCCCCCCAACAAACCGGAGGCTTTCTTGAAGATCACCCGACGTACTGCCTTGCTTTCGACCACGGCCGCCCTGCTGGGCGCCACCGCCGCCTCGCCTGCGTCGGCGCAGAAGGCCGCCGACCAGTTGCGCATCCTGTTCAACGACGCCGTGCCCAACGTCGACATGTATTTCAACAGCCAGCGCACCGGCCTGATCCTCGCGCACCAGGCGTGGGACATGCTGGTGCATCGCGATCCCGCGACCTTCGAGATCAAGCCGTCGCTCGCCACCGACTGGAAGTTCACCGACGACAATACGCTCGATCTTACGATCCGGCAGGGCGTGAAGTTCCATGACGGCAGCGGCCTCACGCCCGACGACGTCGTCTACACGATCAACATGGCGGCCGATCCCGCCTCAAAGGTGGCGACGCCGTCCAACTATGCCTGGATCGACAAGGCCGAGAAGACCGGCGACTGGACCGTGCGCATCAAGATGAAGCGGCCGACGCCCGCCGCGCTCGAATATCTCGCCATGGTGACGCCGATCCATCCCAAGGCCTATCGCGAGAAGGTCGGCCCGGAAGGCTTCTCGGCCAAGCCGGTCGGCGCGGGTCCGTACAAGATCGTGAAGAACGATCAGGGCAAGGAAGTGTTCTTCGAGCGCTTCGACGATTACTGGAAGGGCTCGCCCAAGGGCGTGCCGGCGATCAAGAAGCTGCACGTCCGCTTCGTGCCCGACCTCGCCACCGCGGTGACCGAGGTGCTGGCGCAGAAGGCCGACTGGATCTGGAACATCAATCCCGACCAGACCGACAGCATCAACAAGATGCCGTTCCT
>CAIYWM010000975.1 GCA_903929895.1 uncultured Alphaproteobacteria bacterium | reverse complement strand
TCACCTGGGCGACCGGCGATGCGGAGCACCTGCCGTTCCCGGATCGCTCGTTCGACGCCTATACGATCGCCTTCGGCCTGCGGAACGTCACCGACATCGACCAGGCCCTGCGCGATGCCCATCGCGTGCTGAAGCCCGGGGGTCGCTTCTACTGCCTGGAGTTCAGCAAGGTGACCTCGGCGCCGGTCGGGCGCGTCTACGACGCCTACTCGGAGCGCGCGCTGCCCTTCTTCGGCAAGGTCATTGCCCGGGACGCCGAGTCCTATCGCTATCTCCACGAGAGCATCCGCCGCTTCCCGCCGCAGCGCGAATTGGCGGCGCGGATGCGGGCTGCCGGTTTCGAAAACGTCTCCTGGCGCGACATGTCGCTCGGCGTCGTGGCTCTGCACCATGGCTGGCGCATCTAGATGTTCCGCGCGCTCCGCAACGGATGGCGCCTGCTGCGCATGGCGGTGAGCTTCGCTCGCCATGACGCACTGTTTCCGCTCGAGTCATTGGGGATTGCGCCGGCGCTGATCGCCTGGGCGCGTCTCTTCGCCCCGCGCAACGACCCGCGACGTCCGGGCGAGAGGCTGGCGGCGGCGCTGCAGGACATGGGCCCGTCCTTCATCAAGCTCGGCCAGGCCCTGTCGACCCGCGCCGATCTGTTGAGCGAGGAAGTGGCCGCCGATCTCGCGCGTCTGCAGGACCATATCCCGGCATTTCCAGGCACCGAGGCTCGCCGCATCGTCGAGAGCGAACTGGGCCAGCCGCTCGGTACGATCTTCTCGAGCTTCGACGACGTGCCGGTGGCGGCCGCGTCGATCGCCCAGGTGCATTTCGCGGTCACGGCGGACGGTCGCGACGTCGCCGTGAAGGTGCTGCGGCCGGGCATCGACAAGGCCTTCGAGCGCGACCTCGACCTCTTCTATTGGGTGGCCGAGCTGGTCGAGCGCACGCAGCCGCGCTTCCGCCGCCTGAAGCCGGTCGAGTCGGTTCGTGCCTTCGCCGATGTCGTGCGGGTCGAGATGGACCTGCGCATGGAGGCCGCCGCCGCTGAGGAGCTAAGCGACAACTTCGCCGACGATCCCAACTACCGCACGCCCCGCATCGACTGGGACCGCACCGCCGAGCGCGTGATGACCCAGGAGCGCGTCGACGGCATCCCGATCGGCGACCGCGATGCGATCATCGCCGCCGGTCACGATCCGCACGAGATCATGAGGAAGTGCGCCGAGGCCTTCTTCTATCAGGTGTTCCGCGACGGCTTCTTCCACGCCGACATGCACGGCGGCAACGCCTTCGTCGATCGCCAGGGCACCATCGTGCCGGTCGATTTCGGAATCATGGGGCGGGTCGATCAGGACACGCGCGGCTACCTCGCCGAGCTGCTGGTCGCCTTCCTGCGGCGCGACTATCGCGCCGTCGCCGAGGTGCAGTTCCGCGCGGGGTACGTGCCGCCCGACCAGTCGGTCGAAACATTCGCCCAGGCCTGCCGGTCGATCGGCGAGCCGATCTTCGGCAAACCCAGCCACCAGATCTCGATCGCCCGTCTTCTGGCGCAGATGCTACGGGTCACCGAGCAGTTCGAGATGACGGTCCAGCCGCAGCTCCTGCTCCTGCAGAAGACCATGCTGATGGCCGAGGGCATGGGCACCAAGCTCAATCCCCACGTCAACATCTGGGAGTTGGCGCGGCCGCTGATCGAGGACTGGATGGTCACTCATTTCGGCCCGCGCGCCACGGTGGGGCGTGCCGCCGAGGATCTCGTCCAGGGCCTGCGTCGCCTGCCGCGCCTGATCGACAGTCTCCATCTGGTCGCCGAACACGAACGACGCAAGGCCGAGCGCGACGCGCTGCAGCCGCCGCCATCCAGCCGCTACTGGCGCCCGCGCTTCGCCGAACTCGTGGCCGTCCTCGCGCTCGTCGCCGCCATCGCCGCCTGGTGGCACTGACCCCGTGCCTACCGACCAAATCGTCATCGGGCTGGCGATCTTCCTGCTCGCGGGTGCCGTAAAGGGTCTGGTCGGGCTCGGCCTGCCGGCCATTTCCATTGCGCTGATGTCGCTCTTCCTGCCGCTGTCGGAGGCGATTGCGTTGATCGCGCTGCCGACGGTCGTCACCAATGTCTGGCAGGCGGCGGTTGGCGGCCATTTCTGGCACATCGTGCGCCGCCAGTGGCCGCTGATCCTGCCGCTCACCGTGGTGCTCTACCTGACGGTCTGGCTGGTCGGCCAGAAGGGGCCGGGCTGGGCCTTCCTGGTGCTGGGCACGGTGCTGATCATCTACAGCACGCTCGGTCTGCTCCGCATCCGGCTCACCATCCATGCCGATCTCGAGAAGCCGCTGGCGCCCATCATCGGCGTCGTCTCGGGCTTCGTGGCGGGCGTGGTCGGCGTGCCGATCGTCCCGCTGATGCCCTATCTCCAGGGGCTCGATATCAAGCCGGTCGAGCTGGTGCAGACCCTGGGGGTGGTGCTGTGCGCCACCTCCCTGACCCTGACGGCCTCGCTGCTGTTCTTCGGCGTGCTCGACGGGCCGCGCGCCATCGTCTCGGGGGCCGCGATCGTGCCGGCCATCGGCGGCATGTGGCTCGGCCAGCAGATCCGCTCCCGCCTCTCGGTGGAGCAGTTCCGCCTGGCCGTGTTCTGGGCCCTGCTGGCCACCGGCCTCTATACTGTCGTGACCCGCCTCTTGTGATAGGCTGACAGCCATGTTGCACGGCAAGCGTATCCTGCTGATCGTCGCGGGCGGCATTGCCGCCTTCAAGTCGCTGGATCTGATCCGCCGGCTGCGTGAGCGCGGCGCCTCGGTGCGCTGCGTGCTCACCGAAGCCGGCGCCAAGTTCGTAACGCCGCTCTCGCTGCAGGCCCTGACCGAGGACCGCGTCTACGGCGACATGTTCTCGCTGACCGACGAGAGCGAAATGGGCCACATCCAGCTCTCGCGCGACGCCGACCTGCTGGTCGTGGCGCCGGCGACGGCCGACCTGCTGGCGCGCATGGCCGCGGGCCTCGCCAACGATCTCGCGGCCACCGTGCTGCTGGCCACCGACAAGCCGGTGCTGGCGGCGCCGGCGATGAACGTGCGCATGTGGACCCATGCCGCGACCGTGGCGAACGTCGAGACCCTGAAGAAGCGCGGCGTCACCTTCGTCGGTCCCAACGACGGCGCCATGGCGTGCAACGAACACGGTCCCGGCCGCATGTCCGAGCCGCTCGAGATCGTCGCGGCGATCGAGGCGATGCTGGTGCGCGACCGGCCGCTCGCCGGCAGGCGCGCGCTGGTCACGTCGGGGCCGACCCGCGAAGCGCTCGATCCGGTGCGCTTCATCTCCAACCATTCCTCGGGCAAGCAGGGCCATGCCATCGCCGGGGCGCTCGCCCAGCTCGGCGCCGAGGTGACCCTGGTGAGCGGGCCGGTCGCCGTGCCCGATCCGCACGGCGTGAAGGTCGTGAAGATCGAATCGGCCGACCAGATGCTGGCCGCCTGTCTTGACGCCGGCGCCCTCGACATCGCCGTCTGTGCCGCCGCCGTTGCGGACTGGAAGGCGGCCAGGCCGGCCACCGGCAAGATCAAGAAGAAGGCGGGCGCCCCGCCGCCGGCCCTCGAACTGGCGCCCAATCCCGACATCCTGGCGACGCTGTCCAAGGCCGGCCCCAAGCGGCCGGCGCTGGTGGTGGGCTTTGCCGCCGAGACCGAGAACGTGGTGGCCAACGCCGTCGACAAGCGCATCCGCAAGGGCTGTGACTGGATTGTCGCCAACGACGTGTCGCCGGCGACCGGCACCTTCGGCGGCGAGCGCAACACCGTGCATCTCATCACGGAAGCGGGCACCGAGGACTGGCCGCCGCTGGGC
>CAIYWM010000974.1 GCA_903929895.1 uncultured Alphaproteobacteria bacterium | reverse complement strand
CGGCGGCGGCCGACTATCAGGCCCCCGTTCCGCCGTCGCCTCCCGCGGCCCAGACCCGGGCCATCTGCTACAATGCGGCCGACCTTTCGATTGTGCGCGCACGTATGGTGCAGCAGGAACTTCAGGTCGTGACTCTGCAGTGCCAGGGTCCTGGCGGAGCCCGCGCCTACGAGAAGCTCTATGCGGACTTCGTCGGAAAGTTCCGCGAAGAATTCGCCACCAATTCCCGCGCGCTCTCGCAGATTGCCGGGCGCAAGCGCTTCAACACCGATGTGTTCGTGACGGAAGTCGCCAACCGCACGGCGCAGCGTGCGCCGACCGACAAGGAATTCTGCTCGCGCGGCAAGCGCGCCTTCGACTGGGCGATGGATCCGAAGGTCACGGCCCTCTCGCAGGTGCCGCCGCCGTACGATCTCGGTCCCGAGATGAACATCTACGCCTGCCCGGCCCAGTAAGCGCTGAAGGTAAGCACCAATCGAAAAGGCGGTCCGACGGACCGCCTTTTCCTTTTGCCGATGGCGGCAAATCTAGATGTGCTGCGCTGTTCGCTCGCCTGGGCTGCGCCCGCCGCCCTTTCCGCCGGTGGTCGCGGCCTTGAGTACGGCCAGATAGCCGGGCTTCAGTTCCATCGACAGACGATGGCCACCGTCCAGCAGGGCGCGGTGCGCCTGCGGCAGGCGCCAGCAGGGCACGAACATGAACAGATGATGCTCGAGGTGGTAGTTGACCCAAAACGGCGCCACCAGGAGCCTGATCAGCGGGTTGGCGTAGGTTGTCCGCGTATTGCGCAGCGGATCGTCGTTGTCCGGCACGACGGCGTGCTCGGCGATGTTCCGGATGCGACTCACGAGCTGGTACCAGGTGGCGAGCGGCAGCAGCCACATCACGGGGTAGAGCCACCAGTATCCGGCAACCCAGAGCCCCGCGAGCAGGCCGAAGTTCGCTATCAGCGGCCCCTTCTCCGTGCGCCACAGGTTTCCGAGTTGGTCCCGGATCGGCGCATCCGACGGCCCCAGCGCCCGGCGGATCTGCTCGCCACGCCTCAGGAACGCCGTCTGTCCGGTGAGGTCGCGCAGGATCTTGCGGCGCAGGCTGGCCCGGCTGGTCGGGAAGGCCTGCGACAGGCCCAGGTCCGGATCCTCGGCTTGCTGTGTGAACCGGTGATGCTGCAGGTGATACGGCCGGTAGAGCGCGAGGCTGGTGAACACCGGAAAGGCGCAGAGCCAGCTGCCCACCCGATCGTTGAGGCGGCGGTCGGCGAACAGCAGCCCGTGGGCGGCATCGTGCATCAGGATGGCCAGACCGAGCTGGCGCCCGCCGATCACCATGACACCCAGCAGGAAGGTGAATGGGTTGGGCCACAAGGCGAACAGCGCCATGCTGCCCACGATCAGAGCCCAGGCCTGCAGGACGAGCAGCGCGCCGACGAGGTTCGACTTGCCGCCGAGCCTGCGCGTCTGCTCCAGGGTCAGGAAATCGCCGGTTCTCCTCATTCTTCGAGGCTGGTCGCGGCACGCGCGGCTGTCAACGGCAGCGCTGGGCCGCTATATGTTCAGCAGATGCACCACAAATCCATCCGCACAGACGTCCTCGACGTCGCCTACGAGGAGCACGGGCCGCCCGACGGCGCGCCGGTGATCCTGCTGCACGGCTTCCCCTACGACGTGCGCGCCTACGACGAGGTCGCGCCGGCGCTGGCAGCCGACGGCAACCGCGTGCTGGTGCCGTATCTGCGCGGCTACGGTCCTACCCGGTTCCTTTCGCCCGAGACGCTTCGATCGGGCGAACAAGCCGCGCTGGGCCACGACCTGCTGCAGCTGATGGACGCGCTTGGCATCCGGCGCGCCGCGCTGGCGGGATACGATTGGGGCGGTCGCGCCGCCTGCATCGTGTCCGCCCTGTGGCCCGAGCGCGTCCGCTGTCTCGTGAGCTGCACCGGCTACAATCTCCAGAACATCGCGGCGTCGGTCGAGCCTGCTCCCGCGGCCGCCGAGCACCGGCTCTGGTACCAGTACTATTTCAACACCGAGCGCGGACGCGCCGGCCTCACGAAGAACCGCCGCGACGTCTGCAGGCTGCTCTGGCGCCTGTGGTCTCCGGAATGGACGTTCGACGATGCGACGTTCGAAAAGACGGCATCCTCGTTCGACAACCCCGACTTTGTCGACGTGGTGATCCAGTCCTATCGCCATCGCTACGGCTACACCAAGGGCGACCCCCTGCTGGAGCCGATGGAGGCGCTGCTCGCCCGGCAGCCGGTCATCTCCGTGCCGACCATCAATCTCCACGGCGCCGCCGACGGTGTGGGACCCGCCTCCGACCGCGACGGCCAGTCCGACAAGTTCACGGGCGGTTACGAGCGGCGGATGCTGCCGCGTATCGGCCACAACGTTCCGCAGGAGGCGCCGGCGGAGACCGTGGCGGCCCTGCGCCATCTCATGAAGGAAACGCCGCAATGACCGCCATCGCCCTCATCGGCTCCACAGGCAATATCGGTAGCCGTGTGCTCGACGAAGCCCTCGCCCGAAAGCACAGTGTCACAGCCATCACGCGCGACGCCTCCAAGCTGAAGCCGCGCGCCGGCATGACCATCCGGCAGGGCAGCACGACCGACGTCGTGACCATGTCGGCCATCCTCAAGGGCCACGACATCGTCGTCGCTTCGGTGAAGTGGAACGAGGCCAGCGTCCATCACGTGCTGGAAGCAGTGCGCAAGAGCGGCGTGAAGCGCGTGTTGTTCGTGGTCGGCGCCGGCAGCCTGCTGCGCGCTGACGGCCGCACCCATCTCGACCACATGGCCGACCGCGGCATTCAGCCCCCGACCTCCAAGCCCGCGTCGCTGGCGCTGGAGGAGGTGCGCAAGGCCAAGGACCTCGACTGGACGGCAATCTCACCGCCGGCTTCGATCCAGCCAGGGGACCGCACCGGCAAGTTCCGCCTCGGCAAGGATCACCTGCTCGAGGACAAGGAAGGCCAGAGCGCGATCAGCCGCGAGGACTTCGCGGTCGCCATCATGAACGAGATCGAGAAGCCGAAGCACCTCCACAAGCGCTTCACGGCGGCGTACTAAGCTCGAAGGAGCGCGCTACTCCAGCGTCTCCAGCAGGCGCGCGCAGAGGTAGGTGCGCGGCTCCAGCGACGAGTAGTAGATCTGTTCGGTGATAGCGTGGGCGCCCTTGCCGTCGGCGCCCAGCCCGTCGAGCGTCGGGATGCCGAGGGCCGCCGTGAAATTGCCGTCGCTGCCGCCTCCGGTCAGGGGCACGTCGTTCAGCTCCTTGCCGATCTCACGATAGATCG
>CAIYWM010000973.1 GCA_903929895.1 uncultured Alphaproteobacteria bacterium | reverse complement strand
GCCGATCTCGCCCAGCAGGCGCTGGGCGGCGCGGCCGCCCTTCATCGGCAACTTGCGGCCGACCAGGTCGAGCGCCTGGATGCCGTTGGTGCCTTCGTAGAGCTGGGTGATGCGCGCGTCGCGGACGAGCTGTTCGACGCCGTTCTCGCGGATGAAGCCGTGGCCGCCCCAGGTCTGCACAGCGAGGTTGGCGCACTCGCTGCCCATGTCGGTGAAGTAGGCCTTGATGTTCGGTGTCAGCATCTGGATCAGATCGTCGGCCGCCTCGCGCGTCGCGGCATCGGGATGCGAATGCGCCTCGTCGATCAGCATGCCGACCCACAGCGAAAGCGCACGGGCGCCCTCGGTGAAGGACTTCTGGATCATCAGCATGCGGCGCACGTCGGGATGCACGATGATCGGATCGGCCGGGCCGCTGGCGTTCTTCGGACCCGTCAGCGAGCGGCCCTGCAGGCGGTCGCGAGCATAGGCGACGGCGCTCTGATAGGCCGTCTCGGCAATGCCGAGCCCCTGCATGCCGACGCCGAGGCGGGCTGCGTTCATCATGACGAACATGGCGGCCATGCCCTTGTTGGCCTCTCCGACCAGCCAGCCGGTGGCGCCGTCGAGGTTCATCACGCAGGTCGCGTTGGCCTTGATGCCCATCTTGTGCTCAAGGGCGCCGCAGCGGATGCCGTTGCGCTCGCCGACCGAGCCGTCCGCCTTGGGCAGGAACTTCGGCACGATGAACAGCGAGATGCCCTTGGTGCCGCCCGGCGCATCCGGCAGGCGCGCCAGCACGAGATGGACGATGTTCTCGGTGAGATCGTGCTCGCCGGCCGAGATGAAGATCTTGGTGCCGGTGATGCTGTAGCTGCCGTCGGCCTGCGGCTCGGCCTTGGTGCGCAGCATTCCGAGGTCGGTGCCGCAATGGGGCTCGGTGAGGCACATGGTGCCCGACCAGGTGCCGTCGGCCAGCTTCGGCAGGTACCGGCTCTTCAGCTCGTCCGAACCGTGGCGCGACAGCGCCTCGTAGGCGCCGTGGCTGAGGCCCGGATACATCGCGAAGGCCTGGTTCGAGGCGGTGAACATCTCCTGCAGCGCGAAGCCCACCGTCGCCGGCAGCCCCTGCCCGCCGAACTCGGGATCGCAGGTGATGCCCGTCCAGCCACCCTCGGCGAACTGCTTGTAGGCTTCCTTGAAGCCCTTGGGCGTGCGCACGACGCCGTTCTCGTAGTGGCAGCCTTCCTCGTCGCCGGTGCGGTTCAGCGGGAACAGCACGTTCTCGCAGAGCTTCGCCGCTTCCTCGACGATGGCGTGGATCGTGTCGGGGGTCGCGTCCTCGTAGCCCGGCAACTTGGCGAGCTTCGACACGTCGATGACTTCGTTCAGAACGAACTGGATGTCCTTGATCGGGGCCTTGTAGACGGCCATGGCTTCCTCCTCGGTCTCAGTTTTCCTAATCGCTTTCCGGGTCGATGCCGCGCTGCCTCAGCTCGGCGCTCACTTGTGCTTCGACTTCCCTGAACTCGCCGATGTGCTGGTCGAGATCGTCGCGCTTGCGCTCCAGATCGCCGATATGGAGCTGGCATCGCCGCAGCAGCTCGCGCAGCTGCTGCATGCCCGTGCGGTCGACCTGGTAGAGGTCGAGCAGTTCGCGGATCTCGGCGAGCGAGAAGCCGAGACGCTTGCCGCGCAGGATCCAGCTCAGCCGGGTGCGATCGCCCACGGTGTAAAGACGGGTCGTCCCGTGGCGGCGCGGCTTGATCAGCCCCTCGTCCTCGTAGAAACGGATCGTACGCGGCGTGATTGCAAACTCGCGCGACAGTTCGGCGATGCTGTAGATGCGCTGCGCGTCTCGCGGAGCCGGCGTCTTGGCCGAGGGAATGGCGGCAACTGACATGATAGAAAAGTGTTAGTTGACGTTTACGTAAACGTCAATACGGGTTTACGTAAACGGAAGGCCAGCGAAAACCGGCAAGGTCGGGGCCTCCGGTTTGAAAGCCCCATCGAAAGCAATCGCCCTGTGATTTTCTGGCGGATCGACCATCCGGGAGAGTTCGTTCACCCTGCAACGGCATCCTCGCAAGCTGCGGACCAACGTCGTAGCGCTCTCTGCCAAACAGACGTGAAGACGATGGGCCAGTCCAAGCCTCATGGCGTCCTCACGCGAGTGCAACGAGGGGACCTCAAGCCGGCGACGGTCCTGTCGCGCCATGAACGCCTTCGCTGCGTTCATGGACGCGTAGCCCGACCACGGGGTTTCCACACTGGCCCCGCTTCATTGTCCCTGAAGAGTCTCGCGAACGACTCAAGCTTGCAAAACGCCGCCCCTAGCGTCCGCCGTGATCGAAAATCGAACATCCGGCCCATCCTCGCAGATCGGTCGATGTCATGCGCCGGGATCGTCCAGCACGCCCTCTCGGCCCAACAGCAGGGGACTTCAAGCATGGCCATCGGACCCGGCACTATCGCTTTCACCGGCTTCAACGCCGACGCCAACGACGGCATCGCGTTCGTCGTCCTCGAAGCCATCCCGGCCGGCACGACGATCATCTTCTCCGATCGCGAATAGACGGGTGCGGCCTTCAACAGCGGCGAGGGCAGCTGGAACTGGACCGCGCCAGCGGGCGGCGTGACGGCGGGCACGGTGGTGACCCTGGACAATATTTCGGACTCCGACGGCGTGCCGATCTCGACCAACATCGGCGTCGCCGCCGGCGGTTCGGGGATCGGGTCGAGCGGCGAGATCGTCTATGCCTACATCGGCGCCGACGCCGACACGCCCAGCGCCTTCCTTACCGCCCTCGCCAGCAACACCTTCGTCGTCGACGGCGGCACCTTGGCCGGCACCGGCCTGACCGACGGCATCGACGCCATCTCGTTTGGCATCGTCGACGCCGACACCGATGTCGCCTCCTACAACGGCGGCCGCTCCGGCGAGGACGACTTCGCCTCCTACGCCGCCCTGATCAACAACACCGCCAACTGGCTGACGCAGGACGGCACCGGCGACCAGTCCGCCGACGGCACCGCGCCCGACGCGCCGTTCTCCACCCAGGCCTTCGAACTCGCCGCGCCGGGCAATATCTTCGGCGGCATCGAGATCCTCGATCAGGCCGAATCGCTGCAGGGGTCGGTCGCGACGCCGGTCGCCACAAACGCGCTCCAGGTGACGCGCATGGGCTCGTGGCTGTCGGGCAGCGGGGCCGGCGGTTCGGAAGCCATCGCCTTCGACCCCACGACCAACCGGGCCTACGTGACCAACGCGGCGGCCGACCGCATCGACATCCTCGACCTCTCCGATCCCGCCCATCCGACCAAGTTCGGCGAAATCCCGCTCCTGACGCTTACGGGCTACGGCAACGTCAACTCCGTCGCGGTACACAATGGCCTGGTGGCCGTCGCGGTGCAGAACGTCGACGGCGGCGAGGCTGGCCTTGTCGTCCTCTACGACGCGGCGGGCGCGCTCATCAAGAAGATCCCGGTCGGCGTACTGCCCGACCAGCTGACCTTCAGTCCGGACGGCAACCTCCTGCTGGTGGCCAACGAGGCCGAGCGGTTCGTCGACCGCTCCGGCCCCGCGCCCGTCGTCGAGGACGCACCCGGAACGATCACCATCATCGACGTGTCTGGGAACCCGGCCGACGCCGCTGTCCGCAACACCATCGGCTTCTCCGCGCTCGACGGCGACGAGGCCGCCCTCGACGCACTTGGCATCAAGACGCAGGACGGCACCACGGTCGGCGGCATCGCCGTTCCGGACGCGACGGTGTCGCAGGACATCGAGCCGGAATACATCGCCGTCTCGCCCGACGGCACGCGGGCCTATGTGACGCTCCAGGAGATCAACGCCGTCGCGGTGATCGACCTCACCAACGCCGCCGCCGACCGGCCGATCTCGCTCCTGCCGCTGGGCTTCGTCGATTTCAGCCTGGCCGGCAACGAAGGCGACTTCTCGGACCGCGACGGCGCGGGCAATACCGCCTCGATCTCGGTCAGCAACAGCCTAATCAAGTCCCTGCTGCAGCCCGATGCCATCGCCACCTACGAGGTCGGCGGCCTCACCTACTTCATCACCGCCAACGAGGGCGACAGCCGCATCCTGCAGGATTCCGTGCTGAACGATCCCTCGCTCAATGAGGCGCGAGCCAGCGCCGTTCAGGCTGGTGCCCCCGTCGACTACGCCCGCCTCAACCTAGACACCGTGTGGTCGACCTCGTCCGACCTCTACGGCTTCGGCGGTCGCGGCTTCTCCATCTTCCAGCAGAACGCCGACGGCTCGATCGTCAAGGTCGAGGAAACAGGCGGCGATTTCGAGCAGATCCTGGCCGCGCTCCCCAACGCCGGCACGGTGTTCAACGGCGAGAACGGCGGCGGCTTCGACAGCCGCTCCGACAACAAGGGACCGGAACCCGAGGGAGTAGCCGTCGGCTCGGTGAACGGCACGCCCTACGTCTTCGTGGCCCTGGAGCGGATCGGCGGCGTCATGGTGTGGGACGTGTCCACGCCGTCCGACGCCAAGTTCGTCCAGTACATCCCGCCCACTTCGGAAGACTACGGGCCCGAGGTCATCAAGTTCGTCGCCGCCGAGGACAGCCCGACGGGCCGTCCCATGGTGATGACCGCCAACGAACTCACGGGCAGCGTCACGACGTACGACATCGTCGATCCCTCGGTGACCCAGATCGGAGTCATCCAGGGTACTGGCCACCTCTCGGCGCTTGACGGTCAGACCGTGACCACGGTGGGCGTCGTGACGGCCGTCGACACCAACGGCAGCCGCGGCTTCTTCATCCAGGACCCCAACGGCGACGGCAATGCCGCGACGTCCGACGGCATCTTCGTGTTCACCAATGCCGCTCCGACCGTGACCGTCGGCCAGCTCGTCAAGGTGACGGGCGTGGTCGATGAATTCACGGCGACGAACGCCGCGCCCGGCAGCTTCTCGACGACCGAGATCGTGGCCACCACCGCGGTCGGCGGCGTCGTCACCGCGATCGGCACGGGCCCTGCGATCGGCACCGTCGTGATCGGCGGGGCCGACGGTCTGCTGCCGCCGGCCTCCAGTCTGATCGACGCTTCGGCCTTCTACGAGAGCCTCGAAGGCATGCTGGTCACCGTCAAGGAAGCCGTGGTGGTGGGTCCGACCAACGACTTCGGCGAGATTTTCGTGGTGGTCGACAACGATGCCGACCGCGGCAACGGCGTCAATGGCGCGGAACTCAACGGCCGCGGCGCGCTGCCGATCGAGCCCGGCGCCCCCGACTTCGGCAATACCGACATGGCCGGCGCCGACTTCAATCCCGAGCGTCTGCAAATAGACGACGACAGCGGCATCTTCAACGCAGCGTCCCCCAGCGTTTCCAACGGCGCGCAACTCGGCGATGTCACCGGGATCGTGCGCTACGACTTCGGCAACTACGAGATCGTCGCCACCGAAACCTACGTGGTCGATCAGCCGAGCGCGCTGGCGAAGGAGACCACGACCCTCGCGGGCAGCGCGACCCGGCTCACCGTCGCGACCTACAACGCCGAGAACCTCGACCCGACCGACGGTCCGGCGCGCTTCGCCACGATCGCCCAGGAAATTCTGGGCAATCTCAAGGCGCCCGACATCGTGGCCCTCCAGGAAGTCCAGGACAGCGACGGTCCGGGCAACTCGACCTCGACCGTGACTGGCGCCGACGTCACTTTGCAGACCTTGATCGACGCCATCAACGGCGCGGCACCGGCCGGCGTCGTTTATGCCTTCATCGACAACCCGTTCATCGGCGACGACACGAACGGCGGCCAGGGCGGCGGCAATATCCGCAACGCCTTCATCTACCGGACCGACCGAGTCGACCTCGTCGATGGTTCGCTCAGGACCGTCGCCGCCGACGGCGCGCCGATCTCCGCCGCTGGCGGCAACACCGACCAGCAGACCAATGCTGACAATCCATTCTTCGACTCGCGGCCGCCGCTGATCGCGACTTTTGAGTTCAACGGCCAGGATGTCACGATCGTCAACAATCACTTCACCTCGAAGGGCGGCAGCGGTGCGCTGTACGGCTCCGACGACTCGCCGCTCAACGCCGGCGAGGTCCAGCGTGCCGCCCAGGCGCAGGCGGTGAATTCCTTCGTCGACAGCCTGCTGGCGACCGATCCCGGCGCCAAGGTCCTCGTCACCGGCGACTTCAACGACTTCCCGACCGAACAGCCGCTGGCCGTGCTGCGCGGCGAGGCCACGATCACCGGTTACGACGTGCCGGCCACCGTGCCCGCCAACCCGACCAATGCGACCGCGACCTACACGCCGGGCGGCACCGCGGTGCTCAACGACCTCGTCGACACGCTGCCGGCGAACGAGCGGTACGACTATGTGTTCGAGGGCAATGCGCAGACGCTCGACCACGCGCTGGTCACGAACGGCCTGCTTCCCGGCGCTCAATTCGACGTGGTGCGGATCAACGCCGAGTTCGGCGACCAGACGAGCGACCACGACCCGCTGATCGCCAGCCTGGAGATTCCGCAGCCGTTCACCCTGCAGATCCTTCACTTCTACGGCGAGGCGGGAACACTCGCCACGAGCACGGCTCCGATCCTCGGCGCGATGGTCGACAAGTTCAAGGAGCTTTCCCCCAACACGCTGGTCGTGGCGGAGGGCGATACCTGGATACCGGGCCCCTGGCTGGTCGCCGGCGCCGATCCCTCGTTGAGCGCGGTTCCCGGCATCGGCAGCACGGCCCTGGCTCGGCCGGACGTCGCCATCCTGAACGCGCTCGGGGTCAACGTCTCGGCGCTCGGCAACCATGAATTCGACCTGGGCTCGCCGGTCGTGTCGGGCGCGATCGCTGCCTCGGGCGCCTGGCAGGGCGCCCAGTTCCCCTTCATCACCGGCAACCTCGACTTCAGCGCCGACAACGCGCTGAGGCCGCTCGCCGATGCGTCGATCGGCGGCAACGCGGCCAATCTTTTCGCCGGCCAGGAGGCCTCGGCGATCAAGGGCAAGATCGCGCCCTATGCGGTGGTCACCATCAACGGCGAGAAGGTAGGCGTCGTCGGCGCCACGACCTACGACCTCTTGATCAAGACATCGCCGAACGGCACCCGGCCGAAGGACGATGCCGACCTCTCGACATCGGATCTCCAGGAGGTCGCGGCGTACATCCAGGCATCCGTCGACGCGCTGACGGCGGCCGGAGTCGACAAGATCGTCATGGTCGACCAGCTCGACACGATCGAACGCAACGAGCTGCTGGCGCCGATGGTCAGCGGCATCGACGTCATGGTTGCCGGCGGCGGACACGAGCGTCAGGGCGACGCCACCGACACGCCGGTCGCCTTCAACGGCCACGACGCCGACTTCGTCGAAACCTACCCGATCGTGGCGACGGGTCTCGACGGCCACAATACGCTGATCGTCAGCACCGACACGGAGTTCACCTACCTCGGCCGGCTCGAGGTGACCTTCGACGACGCGGGCCACATCGATCTTGGGTCACTCGATCCCGCCACCAACGGGGCCTACGGCGCCAACGAGGCGACCCTGCAGGCGGTTTATGGAAGCAGCCAGACGGCGCAGGAGATCGTCGCCGGCAGCGTGACCGGCTCGAAGGTCGAGGCTATCACCGACGCCATCAACGACGTCGTCGTGGCCAAGGACGGCAACAAGTTCGGCTTCAGCGAGGTCTATCTCGAGGGCGACCGCGTGTTCGGTCGCACCCAGGAGACCAATCTGGGCGACGTCTCGGCCGACGCCAACATCTTCGCCGCGCGGCAGGCGATCGGCGACACCGTCGCGATCGTCGCGATCAAGAACGGCGGCGGCATTCGCGCGTCGATCGGCACAATCAGCGCGGACGGCGACAAGCTCGCCAACGAGGGCACCGCGCAGGGCAACATCTCCCAGCTCGATGCCGAGAACGCCCTGCGCTTCGACAACAGGCTGATGGTGTTCGACGCGACACCGCAGGGCCTGTTCAACATCGTCAAGTACATGGGCGATCTCGCGACGCTGGGCGCGGCGGGCTCGCAGCAGGGCGGCTTTCCGCAAATCGGCGGCCTGCGCTTCTCGTTCGATCCCGATCTGCCCGTCGGCCAGCGCGTGCAAAACGTGGCCCTGTTCGACGAACACGACCATCTGATCGCCAGGATCGTCGAGAACGGCGTGGTGCTCGCCAGTGCGCCGGCGCTTATCAACGTCGTGATCCTGAACTTCACCGCCAACGGCGGCGACGGCTTTCCGATCAAGGCGAACGGCGACAATTTCCGCTTCCTGCTCACCAACGGGCAGCTGTCGGCGGCGATCGACGAGTCGCTCGACTTCACGGCCGCGGCGAATATCCCGGCGAACACGCTGGGCGAACTCAAGGCCTTCGAGGACTTCCTGCAAGCCGAACACGGCACGCCCGAGACCGCCATCGATCTGGCGGACACGCCGGCCTCCGGAGACCTCCGCATCCAGAACCTCAACGTCCGTGCCGACACCGTGTTCGCGACCATGGATGGCGACGATGTCCTGACCGGCACGCTGGTCGGCGACATCCTCGACGGCGGTGCGGGCGACGACCAGATCGACGGCCTCGACGGCAACGACGTATTGATCGGCGGCACAGGCGACGACACCCTGATGGGCGGCAATGGCGACGATACCCTACGGGTCGACGGCTCCGACCTCGGCATCGACGGTGGCGCCGGCTTCGACTCCGCGTTCGTACAGACCGGCGCGGCGACGACGCTGAACATGGGAACGGCGTCGATCGAATGGGCCCGGGGTAACACCGGCGACGACACGTTCGACGCCGGCGCCCAGAGCGTCGGCGCCTACCTCTACGGAATGGAGGGCAACGATACGCTCACCGGTTCGGCCTTCGGCGACTTCCTCGACGGCGGCGACGGCAACGACACGCTGTCCGGTGGCGATGGCGTCGACACGCTGATCGGCGGCAACGGCGCCGACATGCTGGCAGGCGGCAACGGCGACGATAGCCTGGTGGTCGACGGTTCCGACCTCGGCATTTCCGGCGGCGCCGGCTTCGACTCGGTGTTCGTATGGTCCGATACGGGCGTCTCGCTCGACCTCGCCTCGGCCTCGATCGAATGGG
>CAIYWM010000972.1 GCA_903929895.1 uncultured Alphaproteobacteria bacterium | reverse complement strand
TCCCCGCCGCCGCGCCGTCCGGCGGCTCGTGGATCCATCTGCCCCATCTGGAGATCTGGGTCGGGCAGAACGGCGAGGAGATCAACACGATGCTGCCGCTCGGGCAGATGAGCCAGACCGGCATCACGCTGGACGGCGCCGTCCATCGCGGCATCGGCAAGCCCGGCCCGCCGCCCAAGGTCGAACGCTGGACCGCCCGTGACGAGCGCTCCCGCCCCGTTACGGTTCTGCGCCTCGTCTGGCCCGACGAATTCGCGCTGATCCATGGCGTGACCGTCGTCTATTCCCAGGCCGAAGCGGGCAAACAGGCCCGTCTCGTCGCAAGCGCCGGCTTCGCCAGCAACCGTCCGATCTACGTGCCGGATGTTCAGACGCTGGCCGGCAGGCCCTCGACCTCCGACAGCGGCCTCTGTCGCGTTCAGGGCGGCCTTGTAGTTGCGGTCGAATGACAGGAAACACGACCAAGATTGACGACGGTGTTTCTTTTTCCCTTTCCAGATACCTCGTCAGGTGGACGTAAGCGGCGTTCGTCACTCTGACGAAGAAACCCGGCAAGGGGCGATCGGGGGAGGGAACGATGGCAAAGCCACTGTGGCCGAACGTAAGCAACGTGCAGTATCGCAGCGAACGTATTGAGCCTCTCGCGGGGCGTCAGCGCGAGGGCTCGCGGGAGCGCTGACGGCGATCGTGTTGCCCGCCGCGTTGCGAGTATCGCGTCATTGGTCCGACTTTCCGCCCGGCATCTTCAGCGCGCTCGCGCGACGCTGAGGCATCGGGTCCTCGAACGCGCGCGGGTATCTGTGCGGCCGGGCGGAAATCTCGTTCAACTTTGCCAGCGCGTCTGCCGGAAGACGCCAGCCGCCCGCCTTCAGCGTCTCGCCGAGCTGCTCGGCATTGCGGGCGCCGACGATGGCACTGGTCATGAAGGGCTGGTCCATCACCCAGCGCAGCGCCACCTCGGCCGGCGGCTTGCCCAGCTCCTTCGCCGTGTCGAGCAGGGTCTGCAGGATCTCGCCGTGATTGGGCGCGAAGAATTTGCTCTGGAACCCCCAACCTTCGGCCGAGCGACTGCCCTGCACCTCGAGGGTGCCCGGCATGTACTTGCCGGTGAGGTAGCCGCTGCCGAGCGGTGACCAGGCTACGCAGCCCAGTCCCTTGAGCTGCAGCGCCGGCACGATCTCCTCGTCGATGTCGCGGACCACGAGACTGTATTGCGGCTGGTAGGCCGCGAAGCGCTCCCAGCCCCTCGTGTCGCTGATCCAGAGTGCCTCCATCAGGCGCCAGGCTTCGAAATTCGAGCAGGCCGTGTAGAGGATCTTGCCGTCGCGCACGAGATCGTCGAGGGCGCGGAGCATCTCCTCGAGCGGCGTCTGATGGTCGACGTGATGGATGTAATAGAGGTCAATGTAGTCGGTCTGCAGCCGCTTCAGCGAACCTTCGATCTGCTGCTTGATGTGCAGCCGCGACATGCCCGAATCGTTGGGCTGGTGGCCCATCGGATTGAAGAACTTGGAGGCGATGACGGCGTCTTCGCGCTTCCCCTTCAGCGCCACGCCCAGCATCGTCTCCGACGTGCCGCCAACATAGGAATTGGCCGTATCGAAAAAGGTGACGCCCGCCTCGAGTGCGGCGTTCACCATCGTCGTGGCGCCCTCCTGGTCGGCGCCGTTGCCGAAGGTCATGGTACCCAGGCAGATCTCCGAGACTTTCAGGCCGGCACGGCCGAGATTGCGGTAGTCCATGCGCTTCCTCCGTCATCCGACACTGAGACTACGCCGTCCTGCCACGGTGAAGGAATGGCCGTACCCCGAAATGCGTGTTGACCCGGCCCCTGGGGCCACCCTCATAAGGCGAACGGTCAACACAAGACGAGGTCGATCGTGAGCCACTTCCTGAACGCATCCGACGCCGCACGGCGTCTCGGCATCTCGACCAAGGCGCTGCGCCTCTACGAGCAGCGCGGCCTGCTCGCGCCGGTGCGGTCGGACGCAGGCTGGCGGGCCTACGGGCCGGTGGACCTGGAGCGCGCTTCGGAGATCGTCGCCCTGCGCGCGCTGGGTTTCAGCCTGGCCCAGGTGGCGCGTATCCTGAAAGGCGATGCGAGCGGCCTTGAGCCGGCTCTGGCTGCCCACCAGGCGACGCTCGAAGCCCGCCTCAGTGACCTGGTCGTGGCACTGGACGGCGTGCGGACGCTGCGCGGCGACCTCGCCCGCGGCGGCGCGCCGAGCGCATCCGACCTCGCCCGGACGCTGGCCCCGACGGCCCGGCTGCACGTCGCTTTCGATCTCCCCTGGCCGTGGGGCGGCGAACCCTTCGAGCTGCGCGACATCCGTCCCCTCAACTACATCACCGGCCCCCTGGGGAGCGGCAAGACGCGTCTGGCGATGCGCATCGCGGAGGAGATCGGCGCCGTCTTCCTCGGTCTCGACCGCGCCGCCGATCCGTCGCTGATGTCAAAGATCGAGCCGACGGTCGCCCTGCTCGTCCAGGACGGCGCGACCGACACGCCGGCTCTGAGGGCCCTTCTCAACGGCCTCGAAGCACTGACGCCCGTCGTCGTCGATCTCATCGAGCAGGGTCTCGACAAGGCCACGCAGGAAGCGCTGATCGCCCATCTGCGCCGCCGCGGTCCCGGCGCGCCGCCGCTCTTCGTGATGACGCGCTCCAGTTCGATCCTCGATCTCGATGCGCTCGGCACCGACGAGACGGTGCTCTTCTGTCCGGCCAAGCATGCGCCGCCGTTCCGTGTCGCGCCCTATCCCGGCACGCAGGGCTACGAGGCGCTGGCCTCCTGCCTCGCCACGCCCGAAGTCCGGGCGCGAACGGAGGGCGTCAGGGCCGTGCGGCGATGACCGGCCTCAGCTTCGAGTACATTGCGTAGTGCCAGTAGGGCCCGCCGTGATCGTCGAGGCCCATGATGTTGTCCTGCATGACATAGGTGAAGTCCTGCGGAGTCGCGGCCACGATCTCGACATTGCCCGGCAGGTTCCGGAGCACCGGATCGCTCTTCGCGCCAAACATGTGCAACAGGTGGATCTTCTCAGCCGTGCTCGCCGCAATGGCCCGCAGGAGTTCGCTCGACACCCTGTCGACATACTCAGGAGCGGGCTCGGGGCCGGCGCAATAGGCCGGGTCGAACTTGCAATGCATCGGGATCGTGTCGAGGGCCAGGCGGTTGCTCGTGTCGAGCCGCGCTCGGATCACCCTGTCCTTCGGGTCGAGTTCGACCTCGGGAAAGGTCGAGGCCATCCAGTCGCGGATGCTGCGCAGCCGTGCGGGCGCGGCGACATGGCGTTCCTTGTAGTACTGGGCATAACCAAGGATGACGACGTCACCGGGGCGGATCCGGTCCTTGATCCGCTGCATCGTGACCAGCGCGTTGGCCCAGGAGTAGCCGGCCAGCGCATGGAGTTCCACGGAGGCGCCGGGAGACTCCGTTTGCAGCAGGAAGGCGAAGGTCTGCTGATCGTTGACGCCATCGCCGAACACGTAGGAATCGCCCAGCACGAAGATCCTGCGTGGGGCATCGGCGGGCGCGTTGCCGGTGAACCTCGTTCCGTCCGGGTTGATCGTCACCACCGCGTCGAGATGCTCGACCTTTCCCTGCCGCAGGCCGCTGTAGCGGAAGATGTATCGCCCCGGATTGGCGCGGTATCCCTGTTCGACATCCTCGGCGAAGAAGCCGGCCGGCAACCGCGTCATGCGCCGGTAGGTTGCCGGATCGGGAAACGATCCGGGCAGCAGCCAGCTCAAGCCTGTCCGCAGCGCCAGAAGGATCGCGGGCTCCGACGGCGGACCCGGCAGAGCGGCGATCCTGTCCTTGTTGACGGCGTAGAGGAAGGCCGAGGCGCCGATCTCCAGCGCGACCAGGACGATGGCCGCCAGGATCGCGTAGAAGATCGCCTTCTTCGGCCGGCTCACGCGAGGCTCGACTCAGAGGCCGAGCATCGCCTTCGCCAGCACGTTGCGCTGCACTTCCGACGAGCCACCGTAGATCGTCGTCTTGCGCGTGTTGAAGTAGC
>CAIYWM010000971.1 GCA_903929895.1 uncultured Alphaproteobacteria bacterium | reverse complement strand
CGCCGAGAGTTGGATCAGGCCTCGGGTCCAACACCAGATCTGGTGTCATCTGGTGTCGAAACCACGTCATCTGGCGTTTGGCGTATTGGCGCGTATGGTCGATGGCGATCCGCCGGACCTCGCCGGGTGTCAGTTCCCCCCGGAAACGGCGAAAAAACTCCGGGGCGCCATGGGCCTTGAGGCCCGGCCAGGCCGGATCGGGGTTGCGATCGAAGACGGCCCGGACCTCGGCTTCGACCCCCTGGTCCAGCATCACGTCGAACCGCCGTTCGATCCGTTCCCGCAGCCAGGCGCGGTCGGGCGACAGCAGCACCGTGGCGAACCGCCAGGGCGCCGCCGAGGCCTCCCCCGCCTGCCATTCGCTGAGCGGCCGACCAGTCGCCTGGAACACCTCCCAGGCCCGGACGTGGCGCTGTCGGTCGCCCGGCTTCAGCCGCCCGACGATGGCGGGATCGTGCTGCGCCAGGCGGGCGCGGAAGGCCTCCGCCCCCAGGGCTGCCCAGTCGGCATTCGCCTGCTCGCGCAGTTCGGGGGGTGCGTCAGGGATGGGCGCAATCCCTTGCATCAAGGTGCGCAGGTAGAGCCCCGAGCCGCCGCACAGGATGGGCACCCGTCCCTCGGCCAGCGCTCGATCGATCTCGGCCGACGCGAGCGTACGCCAGCGTGCGGCCGACACGGTCTCGCTGAGCGGCAGCACGCCATAGAGCGCGTGCGGCACCCGCGCCCGCTCCTCCTCCGTCGGCTGTGCCGTCAGGATCGGGAAAGCGTCGTAGGTCTGCATCGCATCAGCATTGATCACCGTGCCGGCGCGACGTTCGGCCAGCGCGAGCGCCAGCGCCGACTTGCCGCTGGCGGTCGGTCCGGTGACGACGATGACGCGATCCTGTGGGTGCGATGTCATGAGCCGGCGCACTGTTTGCAAATCCGCGACCCCGCCGCTAGAGCCGGGAGCGTGAAAAACGTCCTCGTCCTGATCTCCGATCCCGCCCGCCCCGCCGTGACCGACGCGGCCGTGGCCTCCGCCATCGAAGCCCTGAAGGGAGCCGGCGCAACGGTCGGCGCGCCCGACTGGCTCGACAAGGGCATTGCCTGCGACCTGCCGTTCGACGGGACGGCAGCCTCCGTGAGCCTGCCCGGCATCGACGCGGTCGTCCTGCCGGCGGACGGGCGCCGCAAGAAGCTGCTCGTCGCGGACATGGAATCGACCATGATCCACAATGAGATGCTGGACGAGCTGGCCGACTTCCTGGGCCTGCGCGAGAAGATTGCCGGCATCACCGCCCGCGCCATGAACGGCGAGATCGATTTCGCCGGTGCGCTGGAGGAGCGGGTCGGGCTGCTGAAGGGCCTCGCCGTCGGCCGGCTCGACGAAGCCGCGACGCGCATCCGCTACATGCCGGGCGGCGCCACCCTGGTCGCGACCCTGCAGAAGCACGGCGCCTACTGCGCGCTGGTGTCGGGCGGCTTCACCTACTTCACGGCGATGGTGCGGCGGGCTCTGGGCTTCGACCTCGATGCCGCCAACGCGCTGGAGCATGACGGCATCTCCCTGGCCGGCACGGTGGCGCATCCCATCCTGGGCAAGGAGGCGAAGCTCACGACCCTGCGGCGGCTGGCCGGAGAGCGTGGCCTTGGCGACGCGGACGCGATAAGCGTGGGCGACGGCGCCAACGACCTGCCGATGCTGAAGGCCGCCGGCCTCGGCGTCGCCTTCCACGCCAAGCCGGCGGTGGCGGCCCAGGTGCCGGCCCGCATCGACCATGGCGATCTCACCGCGCTGCTCTACCTGCAGGGCTATCGCCGCAACGACTTCGAAGAGAGGAAAGACCCATGACCGACATCCAGCAGATCGTCCTCGCCCGGCGCCCCGAGGGCGACGTCACCGCGGACTGTTTCCGCGCCGAGACCGTTTCCCTGCCCGCCCTCGCCGAGGGCCAGATCCTGATCGCCCAGCGCTTCCTGTCGCTCGATCCCTACATGCGGCCGCGCATGACCGAGCTGCGCTCCTACACGCCGCCGTTCGACCTCGACAAGCCGCTGACCGGCGGCTCGGTCGGCGAGGTCGTCGAGTCGAAGAACCCGCGCTTCGCCAAGGGCGACATCGTGATGGGCATGCTGAACTGGGCCACCCACACGGTCCATGACGGCAAGGGCCTGCGCAAGATCGACCCGGCCGGCCTGCCGCTCTCGGCCTATCTCGGCGTGCTGGGCATGCCGAGCTTCACCGCCTGGTACGGCATCAAGCACATCTGCAAGCCCAAGGCGGGCGAGACAGTGTTCGTGTCGGCCGCGACCGGCGCCGTGGGGCAGGTGGCGGGCCAGCTCGCCAAGCTCGCCGGCGCCCGCGTCGTGGGCTGTGCCGGCGACGAGCAGAAGTGCCAGTGGGCGGTGCGCGAGGCAGGCTACGATGCCTGCTTCAACCACAAGACCGAGCGCGATGTCGGCGCGGTGCTCGACAAGCTCTGCCCGCAGGGAATCGATGCCGATTTCGAGAATGTCGGCGGCAAAATCTTCCACGCCGTCTTCGCGCGCCTGAACAATTTCGGCCGCGTCGCCTTCTGCGGCGCCATCTCCGAGTACCAGGATGCCACGCCGATCGCCGGCCCCGAGAAGATGTTCACCATCGTCCAGCGCCGCCTCACCCTGCAGGGCTTCATCGTCTCCGACCACGTGGCCCTGATGGGCGACTTCGTGAACGAGGTCGGCGGGCTCGTGGCCTCCGGCAAGCTGAAGAGCCGCGAGACGGTGATCGACGGCCTTGCGAAGGCACCCGAGGCCTTCATGGGCCTGCTGAAGGGCGAAAACTTCGGCAAGCTGGTCGTGAAGGTCTGACCCCTGTCGTCCTGAGCGCCAGCGAAGGACCTCACAGAACGATCAAACGACGTCCTGTGTTGTTGGCGGGAGGTCTTTCGCTTCGCTCAAGCCGACGAAGAAACAAAAAAGGCCGCGCGATGCGCGGCCTTTTCTTTGGTTGTCGGAAGCTACTTCTG
>CAIYWM010000970.1 GCA_903929895.1 uncultured Alphaproteobacteria bacterium | reverse complement strand
TGCGTTCGACGGTGATCTCGTCGGCATTGTGCCCGTGGCTGTGCAGCGGCGCCGTCAGTGTCGCGAGCATGCCATCGTGCAGCGTGGCGAACCGCGCCGCATCCCAGTGCGCACTGAGCAGCCGCACCGCCTGCTGCTGCGTATAACTCATTTCGGCAACGATGCAGCCCAGCGCGGAGAAGCCGGAGGAGAAGCGCGGCACAACGATCTCGCCGATGCCGAATTCGCGGGCGAGCCGCGCCGCATGCATCGGGCCGGCGCCGCCGAAGGCAAGCAGCGTGCATTGGCGTCCATCGACACCCCGTTCGACGGTGACGCGCGCCAGAGCCCGCACCATGGCGGCGTTGGCGACCCGCTGCACGCCAAGCGCCAGCTCGACGATGCCGACACCGAGACGCGCGGCGAGCGGCGCGAGGGCCGCTTCCGCCGCGGCGACATCGAGCGAGATCGCGCCACCCAGGCGCTTCGTCGGGTCGAGATAGCCCAGGACCGCGTTGGCGTCGGTGACGGTCGGCAGGGTGCCGCCCCGTCCGTAGGCGGCGGGACCCGGCTCCGCCCCGGCGCTCTGCGGGCCGATCGACAGGCCGCCGGTCCCCAGTGTCACCAGCGAGCCGCCGCCGGCGCCGATCGATTCGACGGCGACCATGGGTTGGCGCACCGGCCTCCCAGCCAGTTTTGAATCGGTGGAGATCTCGGCCGTGCCGCCCAGGATCAGGCAGACGTCCGTCGTCGTGCCGCCCATGTCGAAGGTCAGCACCTTCTCCAGGCCGAGCGATGCCGCGACGCTGGCTGCCGCCGAGATACCGGCGGCCGGGCCGGACAGCGCCATCGAGAGCGGTCGCTTCGCTGCAGCTTCCGGCGAGGCCATGCCGCCCGCCGAATGCATGACGTGCAGGCGGGCACCTTTCACTTCGCGTTGCAGGCGATCGAGGTAGCGCGCCGCGATCGGCATGACGGAGGCATTGAGGACCGTGGTCGCCGTGCGTTCGAATTCGCGCGTCTCAGGATTGACCTCGTGCGACAGCGAGACGAACGGAAAGGCCCTGGCGAGGGCCGCGCCGACCGCGCGCTCATGATCGGCATTGGCATAGGCATGGAGCAGCGACACCGCGATGCTCTCGACGCCCATCGCCTTTGCCTGCCTCACCATCTCGTCGATCGCGGCGGTGTCCGGCGTCAGCACGGCCGCGCCGGTGAAATCGACGCGCTCGGCCAGGGCGATGCGGCGCTCGGGCGGCACCTGCGCCTCGCGTCTCGGCAGCAGGTCGAGACGATAGAGATGCTGGCGCCCGGCGCGGCCGATATCGAGCACATCCTCGAAGCCCGCGGTCGCCACCAGGGCGACGGGCTCGACACGGTCCTCGACGATCGCATTGGTGACGAGTGTGGTTCCATGGACGAGATCGTCCACGCTTTCAGCGGACAGGTCGGCCGCCGCGAGGGCGGCGCGGATGCTGGCGACGGGATCGTTCCGCTGGGTCGGCACCTTGATCGAGCGCACGTCACCGGTCGACGGCAACAGGGCTACCAGATCGGTGAAGGTTCCACCGATGTCGATCCCGACCTGCCAGCCGTCTTTCGGCATATGCCACGCTCCCAGAGAAGTCTCAGCCGCGCTGGAGCACGATACGGGCCATTCAGGGCGGGGGAAACGTGCGGTTGCTCAGGTCTGGGTCGGCGTGAAGCGTGCGACGAGCTGGTGCGAGTCGCCGGGATAGGTGAGGCGAACGTGGGTGACGGGCAGGGCGGCCCGCCAGGTGCGGCGCTCGACGATCAGGCAGGCCGTCGTCGCGGACACCGACAGCAGTGCAACCCTCTCCTTGCCGGCGCTGCTGGCCCCGATGCGATGCTCCGCCGCGGTCCAGGGCACGCTGTCGAGCAACCATCGTCCCGGTGCGATGTCATGGAAGCGTTCCTGGGCGGCCTCCGGCACTGCCTCGGCATTGATCAGACGCTCTTCCAGGCAGAAGACCCTGTCGCCGGCGAAATGGCGGACGACGAGATCGACGACCCGACCGGCGGACCTGGTTCCGAGGCGCTCGCGATCGGCTGCGGTGCTTCGCCGGGTGGCGCGGGCGACCATCTCGAAGCGATAGGGCTGGCCGAGGGCCTGCACCTCCGCCTTGATGTCCTGGATTTCGAGGACCGCTGCCTGCGACTGTGGTCGGGTGACGAAGGTGCCGGCCTTGCGACGGCGCTCGACCAGGCCGGCGCGCGCGAGCTTGGCCAGCACATTGCTCACGGTCATGCGCGAACAGTCGTAGGCCTCGGCCAGCTCGTGCTCGGTGGCGATGCGCGCGCCCGGCGCCAGCTTGCCCGACAGGATCTTGCCCTGCAGGTCGCCGAGGATCTTCTGATGCAGGGACTGCGGCGCCGCGGTCACGATGGGTGCAGTACCTTTTGAAGGGCCTGCCGGTAGCGCCGGCCGATCGCCTCGCGATGGATGTGCCGGCCGCCAGTCACCAGCTTGGCACCGGCCCGCCAGACACAGTCCACGGTCCGGCGGCCGCCGGCGAAGATCCAGGCATCGAGCCATTGATCGCCGTGGCGGTGGGCGAGCGCGTTGTCGTCGGCCTTCAGGCTCACCAGGTCGGCAGGGCGACCGACGGCAATGCCCGAGGGCGCGCCGAGCGACTGGGCGCCGCCGGCCAGGGCCGTGTCGAACAGGCTACGTCCGACCGACGGTGTCGCAGCCTGCGCCAGCGCGTTGCGCGTACGCAGCGATAGGCGCTGGCCATATTCCAGCAGACGCAGTTCCTCGGCGGCATCTATCAGGACGTTGGAATCCGAGCCGATGCCGAACCGGCCGCCGCGTTCCAGGAAGGATTGCGCGGGAAAGAGGCCATCGCCGAGATTGGCTTCGGTGATCGGGCACAGGCCCACCACGGCGCCGCGCGCCGCGATGCCGCCGCTCTCGGCGTCGGTGACATGCGTGGCATGGACCAGGCACCAGCGTCCGTCGACCGGCAGGCGGTCCAGCAGAAGTTCGACCGGCCGCTTGCCCGACCAGGCGAGGCAATCGTCCACCTCCTTCGTCTGCTCCGCGACGTGGATGTGGACGGGGCCGCCTGCCGCGAGCGGCAGAATGGCCGCGATCTCCTCGGGCGTTGCCGCGCGCAGACTGTGCGGCGCGATGCCGACCACGGCACCGGACAGCGACGACACCGCCTCGCGGCTGGCCTCGATCAATCTTCCATAGCGGTCGAGGTCGTTGACGAAGCGCCGCTGGCCGGGCGCCGCGGGCAGGCCGCCGAACCCGGCGTGGAGATAGAAGACGGGAAGAAGCGTCAGCGCGATGCCGGTCTCGGCTGCCGCCGCCGCGATCCGCGTCGCCAGCTCTGCGATGTTCGCATAGGGCGCGCCGGCCGGATCATGATGCACATAGTGGAATTCGCCGACGCGGGTGAAGCCGCTCTCGAGCATCTCCAGGAAGGCTTGCGCGGCGATCGCCTCCACCTCCTCGGGCCCCATATGGTCGACGAAGCGATACATCGCCTCTCGCCACGTCCAGAAACTGTCTTGCGTGGGGCCGCGCCGCTCGGTGAGGCCTGCCATGCCGCGCTGGAAGGCATGGCTGTGCAGGTTCGGCAAGCCCGGCAGGCCGATCTCATGGCGTTCGTCCCCGGTTTCGGCGGGGGCGTCCTTCATCAATCCTTCAATCCGGCCATTCACGATGACGAGGCGCACGCCGTCGGCCCAGCCGTCGGGCAGGAGCAGGGAGCGGAACCAGAGGGCGGTTCTGGACATATTATTATGTATAGTCATAATAAGGACCGCATGCAATGTGACCGCCTCTGGAAGAACGCACGCCTCGCGACCCTGACCGGCGAGGGGCTGGGCCTCGTGGAAGACGGCCTCGTCGCCGCGCACGATGGCCGCATCGTGTTTGCCGGTGCCGCGGCCGATGCGCCGTCGATCGACGCGAGTGACACGATCGATTGCGCCGGCCGCTGGATCACGCCGGGCCTGGTCGACTGCCATACGCACATCGTCTACGGCGGCAACCGCGCGCACGAGTTCGAGCTGCGTCTGGCCGGCGCCAGCTACGAGGAAATCGCGCGTGCCGGCGGCGGCATCA